>DASRZD010000239.1:0-6733 GCA_035686805.1 Armatimonadota bacterium | reverse complement strand
GTACTCGGGCGTCCAGAAGCCCACGATCTCCAGGAAGGCAGTCCGCCCGTCCTCATGGCGGAAGGCGAAATCCGGGATGAAGATGACGCCGTCCTTGCTCAATACTTCTCCCTCCCGAGTGATCGTCCACTTGGACTTCTTGTTGCGGGCGAACTTCCGGTGGAATGCCTCCTCGGCGCTCGAATCGAACTCAGGCTGGGGTTTCTTGGCTGGTCTGAGGTCGTGGCCAGGATTGAGCCGGAAGGTCTTCTTCCCAACTTTGCCGGTTTCAACCAGCGCCTCCAACTCCCAGTTCTTAGACATAAGCAGCGCCGGGAGAAACCGGGCCATGTTAACACCATACCTCTCGGAATTCTGGAACAAGGAGACAGGCCCATCGAGCACGATGCGATAACCGCCGTCCGGCAGTGACTCGATCGTATGCATGAGCCTCGCGAGCTTCATCCATTGGAATACCATGCGGAAGTTGTCCCGCAGGCGGATTTCAGCCCGAACTGCCCGGTAGAGCATCGCCTGCGCGAGGGCGACGTTATACCGCTCGATCAGCGACATCGGTGTTAGCGTGCGATCAACATGCTTGACAATGTGGTTCTCAGGAAGGTCGGCGTACAGCATCTTATCGAAGTCTTCGGCGGAGAGTCCCATACCCGCCGCCACTTTCTCCAGCGCCTGCTCAGTTGAGGTAGGAAATATCACATCTGGTGTGCGGACAACCGGTCTCAGTGGCACAAGGGCCTCGAGGAATCTCATTCGCAGGCTTTCCGAATCGCAAACGACCGGCTCGAGTATCGAGTTGTCCTCGACGATCTTCGCCAGCCCTCGGTAGACCTTATAGTGGACGTCTGCTCCCGTGAACTCGTCCAGCGCAGACTCCAATTCGCCCCTCGTCTTCCCGACGTGCGCCCGGTAGATCTGAAGGAGGGACTCGGCGGCGCGAAAGTACTTCGAGCGGGGGACCGGAGTGATGAAGAACGGTTCGACGCAGTCATCCTTTATGCGGTATCTCAGCAGGTCAAGCGTGAGCATTCAGCTTTCTCCTGCCCGAGATGCCTACTTCCGCGGTTGACGAACTCACTACCTCATATAGGACCGCCAGATTCCTCGCGCCACTCTTCCGCAGTACCCGTCCGAGGCGCTGGATGTGCTCTCTGGGACTTGCGCTCCCGCTCAGGATGATCGCTACCTTCGCGTCGGGGACGTCAATCCCCTCATTCAGCACCTTGGAGGTAACGACGGCGGGGAACAGCCCCTTCTTCAGGCCGTCCAGTATCCACTTCCGCTCCTTTGCCTTCGTGAGGTGCGTAATCGCCGGCAGCAGGAACTCGCGGGCGATCTGGTACACGACCTCATTGCTCTCGGTGAAAATGATGGCTTTGTCCGCGCAATGCTGCTTGAGCAGCGAGTCCAACATCTCCAGCTTCCTCGACGCTCCCGATGCCAGCTTCCTGAGTTCGGTCCTCGCAAGCATCGCTTCTCTCGCCCTCGGGTCGTACGCGCTCTTCTTCACGAATTCATTCCAGCCATCCCCATATGGTTTGATGCCGCTTTCGCGAACGAAGCCGTAATAAGCACTGCTGGCGGCCTTGTACCGGACCTGCTCCTCCTCCGTCAATGGCACCTTGAGGCGCACGACCTGATAGTCCGCGAGATAATCGCCCTTCAGGTCTTCGACAGTCTTCTTGTAAACCAACGAACCCACGAGGCTGAAGAGGTTTCGATGCAAGCCATCCTGCCGCTCGTAGGTCGCCGTCAAACCTAGTCTGAAGGGCGCAATACTCATTCGCGCGATGTCCAGGAACTTGGGAGAGGGCAGGTGATGAACTTCATCGAAGACGAGCAAACCGAACCGGTTGCCATACTCGGCGGCATAGATATAGGCGCTGTCGTAAGTGGAGACAGTGATCTCCCGCAACTCATGGTAGCCGCCTCCAAGGATGCCGATCTCCACGCCAAAGGAGTCCAGCAAAAGCGCATACCATTGGTTCATCAAGACTATCGTCGGAGCAATGACTAGAGACGCAATGTGCGCCTTCTCGATTGCTTTGAGGGCGACGTATGTCTTGCCGGAACCGGTCGGGAGGACGACGCTGCCCCTTCCGCCCGCCTTCGTCCATGCTTCCAGTGCCTCGGTCTGATAGGGATGTGGATCATACCGGCTCCTCAGGGTGAGTTCCAACTTGGCTGGCCGCTGGATGCCGTTGGGCACGTGCTGGTCTTTGCACCATTTCAGCGTCTGAGGGCAGGTATGCGCCGGAGCGCGCCAGCAATTCACCCTGGGATCCCATGAGAACCACTCGGGCGGCTGAAAGTCACGCGCTGCGTCAAGCAGTATCGAGCCTTGATCGTAAGTTAACTTCAATATCTGCCTCTTCGCCAAGTATAGCACAGGCGGTAGGATTGACAAAAGGCAAGGCGTGAGGCTATATTGGTGCTATCATTACCTGGAGGACGACATGCGAGTAAGGGCTAAGGAGCTTAATCAGGCACGTAAGCGCAAGGAAGAAAAGTACAAGGCGGCGAAGAAGACGGAAGCCCCGCCGAAGTCGGGGCAGGCGCCTGCTGCTCCGAAGAAAAAGTAGTTTGGGCCTGCCACGAACCCAACAATGGCAGGCCCAGCCATCAGGCGGCTAGAGTATCGGCAAGAACTTCCTCAACTCCCACTCCGTCACCTGAACTCGGAACTCGTCCCATTCCCACTTTTTCACTTCGATGAACCTCTCGAAGGCATGATCGCCGAGTGTCTGGCGGACCAGTTCGCTTTGCTCGGTGACGGCCAACGCCTCCCCAAGGCTCGCGGGCAGACTCTCGATCCCGGCCTGCTTGCGCTCGGCATCCGTGAGATGATAGAGGTTGGTCTCCATCGGCTCGGGAAGCTCGTACTTCTCCTCGATCCCCTTCAGGCCGGCAGCGAGCATCACGGCGAAGGCGAGATATGGGTTGCACGCCGGGTCGGGGCATCGAAGCTCGGCCCTCGTCGCATTCTCCTTGCCCGGCTTGTAGAGCGGCACTCGGACCAGCGCGGACCGATTTCTCTGGGACCATGCGATATACACCGGCGCCTCATATCCGGGAACCAGCCGCTTGTATGAATTGACCCACTGCGCCAGGATGGACGACATCTCCTTCGCATGTCTTAGTAGCCCTGCTATATACGACTTGCCGACATCCGACAGATAATACTTATTCTTCGCATCAAAGAACGCGTTGCGCCCATTCTTGAAGAGTGATTGATGTGTGTGCATGCCGCTCCCATTCTGGCCGAAAATCGGCTTCGGCATGAAAGTCGCGTAGACGCCCGCCTTCTGAGCAATCTCCTTCACGACCAGGCGGTAGGTCATGGCGGTGTCCGCCATCGTCAGGGCGTCGGCATAGCGCAAGTCTATTTCGTGCTGGCTCGGCGCAACCTCGTGATGGCTGTACTCGATCTTCGTGCCCATCTCTTGCATGGTAAGGATTGTCTCGCGCCTCAAATCAGTGGCCACGTCCAGCGGCGTCAGGTCAAAGTACCCGCCGTGATCGAGGATCTGCGTCGAGTAGAAATCCTTGAAATAGAAGTATTCCAGCTCCGGGCCGACGTACATCGTGTAGCCCTTATCGGCGGCAGCTTTCACCGCTCTCTTAAGGATATAGCGGGGATCGCCTTCATAAGGGCTGCCGTCGGGCTGGAGGATATCACAAAACATGCGGGCGACACCCTTCTCCTGGGGACGCCATGGCAGCACGCAGAAAGTCTCCGGGTCGGGCATCGCGATCATGTCGCTTTCCTGAATGTCCTGATAGCCGGTGATCGAGGATCCGTCGAATCCCATCCCTTCCGCGAGTGCGCCTTCCAACTCCTCGGCAGTGATGGCGAAACTCTTCAATTGGCCCAGGACATCGGTGAACCAGAGCCTGATGAATTCTACGCCTTTCTCTTTGGCTTCCTGTAATACTTTCTCTTTAGAGGTCATTTCGATGACTCTCCTTTCGTTGGGTTCTGTCGGGGACATGGTACAGAAGCAATGTTTCAGGCATGTTACGCAGAAGTTAAGTGTGCGTAACCTGTTCCTGGCTGTGGCAGTATCTGATCGTTTGGTCGGACAGGCGTCTAACGTGGAAACGGCATCGGAAGATCCCTTAGTCGCGCTTGAGCAACACGGACCTGCTGAGGAAGATTCGCGGCTCGGCAGTGGCCTTGAAGCCAATAGCACACGCGAGATCTACGGTGCTGCGAAAGGAAGAGGCTGATACGTGAAACTTTGGCTCCACCAGTAACAGTCCACCGCCTGATCTGAGAATGCAGTGCATTTCACGAAGAAATGCTTCGGTATCCGGCACTTCATGAATCATATAGAATACAAGCGCAAAATCCACCGTCTCATCCAGCCCGATCCTATCGGTCTGACATCTATGGAGCTGAATTCGTGGCTCAAGACCATCAGCGCGTGCGTGTCTGCGCAGCCTGTCAAGCATTTCTTGCTGAAGATCGGCAGCGATCACCAGACCCTCTTCGCCGACAATCCTGGCCATTGCAAGCGAGAAGAAACCCGGACCGCAGCCGATATCGAGGACTCTCTGTCCCGGCTGAACCAGTTTCGCCAGAATCTTGTCCGGGTTCTGGAGTAGTTTCCGACCCCGGTTATCAAGTACTCCAGCGCGCCGGGCAGGGCAGACTTTACTGTCCAGCTCGGTCTCTCCATTGCGTTTCGTCATCTCTATCGCTTTCCTTGAAGACCTCGTCAACTGCTGAACCGATATCCCACGTTGCGGACGGTCTCGATGAGGTGGTCGTGCGACGGCTCGAGCTTGGAGCGGAGCCGGCGGATGTGGACGTCTATGGTCCTCGTGCCGCCGTAATAGTCGTAACCCCAGACGTGATTGAGGAGGGCCTCCCTGGTGAAGACCCTCCCTCGATGAGTTGCCAGGAATCGGAGGACCTCGTACTCCTTGAAGGTGAGCTCGATCGGCGTACCGTCAATGCTTGCTTCGTAATTCAGCATATCAATGAGCAGGTCCCCGATCTTGATAACCTGGTCGCTGTCAATCTTCCTGATTCGCCAGAGGAGAAGGCTCAGCCGCGCAAGGAGTTCCTCGCCGCTAAATGGCGGGATCATGAAGTCATCTATGCCCGGCCATTCCATTTCGGACGCTTGCTCCCGGGTCAGCAGGGCGATCACAAGCAGTTCCTTGAGGTCGCATTCGGAGGCCAGAAGTCGCCGAATGCTCGCTGCGCAATCGGCCTTCTCCCGGCAATCCGCGACCACCACCTCAGGCGCGCTCTCGCCGACCACCTCGAGCAAGGCGTCCTCTTCCGGCTGGCTGACCGTCACTCGATAGCCGGCGCGAACCAGCACGCCCTGCAACACTGGGGCGAGTTCTTTTTCATCCTTAGTGACTAATAGTACTCTGCGCACTAAGCCCTGCCTTTTCCGGCTTACGCATTACGGATTACGCATCACGCATCAAAGGACCGGCAAGTACTGCTCCAGTTCAAACTCCGTGACCTGGGCCTTGAACTTATTCCACTCGGATTTCTTGTTGTCAATCAGCTTGCCGAAGACATGATCGCCGAGGGTCTTCTTCAGCAGATCACTCTTTTCAGCGAGAAGGATCGCATCGTGCAGATCCTCGGGCAGTGTCCCGATCTGCAATTCCTTGCGCTCTTCATCGGTCATCTCGTATACGTTCCTCTCGATGGGATCAGGAAGCGGATACTTGTTCTCGATACCTTCCAGTCCCGCGGCAAGCATCACCGCAAACGCCAGATAGGGATTGCAGGCGGGGTCCGGCGATCGGTACTCGATCCTCGTAGCCTCTTCCTTGCCCGGCTTGTACTCGGGGATACGAATGAGGTCCGACCGATTCCGTATCGCCCACGATAGATACACCGGCGCTTCGTATCCGGGAACGAGCCTCTTATACGAGTTCACCCATTGGTTTGTGACGAGGGTGATCTCCGGCCCGTGCTTTAGCAGCCCGGCGATGTAGTGCTTGGCGGTTTTGGAGAGGTGGTACTTATCCTTTGCGTCGAAGAACGCATTCCGCGAACCCTTGAAGAGGGACTGGTGAGTGTGCATCCCGCTGCCGTTTTCACCGAAGAGGGGCTTCGGCATAAAGGTCGCGTGATAGCCATACTTGACCGCCACTTCCTTCACGACCAGGCGATAGGTCATGGCGTTGTCCGCCATCGTCAGGGCGTCGGTGTAGCGCAAGTCTATCTCGTGCTGGCTCGGCGCGACTTCGTGATGGCTGTACTCGACCTCGATCCCCATTTCCTCGAGCATGAGCACGGTGTCACGTCGAAGGTCGCTCGCTATATCCGCAACAGTCAGGTCGAAGTACCCGCCCTCGTCCAGGGTCTCGGGCTTGCCCTTGCTGCTCTTGAACAGGAAGAACTCCAGTTCCGGCCCGACGTAAAATGTGTAGCCCATATCGGCCGCCCTCTTGAGTGTCTGCTTCAGGACCCAGCGGGGATCGCCTTCATAGGGCTCGCCGCTCGGATGCAGGATGTCGCAGAACACTCGTCCGACGGCCCCTCCCTCGCGCGATCTCCAGGGCAGCAGTTGGAAGGTTTCCGGATCGGGCTTGGCGATCATGTCGCTCTCGTCAATGCGGGCGAATCCCTGGATTGATGAGCCGTCGAATCCCATCCCTTCCTCGAGGGCTTCTTCAAGCTGAGTGGCGGTAATCGCGAAGCTCTTCAGGAAGCCAAGGATGTCGGTAAACCACATTCGGATAAACCGGACCTTCTTGT
>DASRZD010000238.1:0-22400 GCA_035686805.1 Armatimonadota bacterium | reverse complement strand
TGCTTGGATTGATTCTTGCTTCGGGGGTCGCGTATTCGGCTCAGAAGGGCGTTCGTGACATCTACTCGGATACGTGGGTGGGGAGCGATGCTCTTGGGAGGACTATGCCGGGGGTGTCTGACGTTGGAGGAGTGAAGAAGGACCAGCGCCGCGTGGTGGGGATCTTCTACATTACGTGGCATGATGACGGGAAATTCAAGCTGAAGAGTCCGTATACCGCCGATGTCTCAAAGATGCTCGCCGGCGATCCGAGTGCGCGCCTTGATGCCAAGCATCCGCTGTGGACGGAAGGCTCTTATCACTGGGGCGAGCCTGAAGCGGGCTACTTCCTGAGCAAGGACGAGTACGTCATCCGCAAAGACATGTCTATGCTTGCCGACGCGGGCGTGGACGTGCTGGTGATGGATGTCACCAACGCGGTTAGGTACTGGGACGAATGGGATGTTGTCTTCCCGGTGATGCAGAAGATGAAGGCCGAAGGGAACAAAGTGCCCCAGTTCTGCTTCTGGGCATTCAACGGCCCGGTGATCACCGTCGTGCAAGACCTGTACGAGAAGATATACAAGGCGGAGAAGTACAAAGACCTCTGGTTCATGTGGGACGGCAAGCCGCTTCTCCTTTATAACGGCAACCCGAGCGTTGATTCCACGGGTCCGCAAGCCAATCAGAAGGATTACTCCAAAGAGGTGAAGAGCTTCTTCACGCTGCGTACCATGTGGTGGGGATACTACGAGTGGGCGGGGAAGCGCTTTGTCGGGACGGAAGACAACTGGAGCTTCGGCCTGGATATGGGTGATAAGCGCGTGAGTGAGATGAAGCCGGACGACCTCATCTCGCTCCATAACGGCAAGAGAGAAGAAGCGGCCGTGACTCCGGCGCAGCATCCGTCCAGCCTTGTGGGCAAGTCCTGGACCCGGGATAAGGGCGAACCGGAACTGAACGAGCAGGATCTGCCAGTGCCGACCTATGTGCCCTGGCTCGGCAAGATGGTCGAACACCCCGAAGGCTATGGAATCTACTTCCAGCAGCGATGGGATGAGGCGATCAAGAGTAACCCGCAGTTCCTCTACATCAATGATTGGAACGAGTGGACAGCCGGCAAGTACCAACCGGGGTCGGGGACGACCGATTTCATGCGCCGCAAAAGCCCTTACTTCTTCGTAGACCAGTATAACGCTGAGTTCAACCGATGCATCCAGCCGATGAAGGGCGGATACACCGACAACTACTATATGCAGATGGCTCAGAACATTCGGCGATACAAGGGCGTCCGACCCATCCCTGAGCTGCGCGGATATAGCGCAATCAAGATAGACGGAGATTCCAAAGACTGGAAGCAAGTAGGGGTGGAATACCGAGACACTCTCGGCGATACCGCTCATCGCGACTACAATGCCTATGGCGGGCTGCATTACAAGAACGACTCAGGCCGTAACGACATCATCACCTGCAAGGTGGCGGTTGATCGCAAGATGATCTACTTCTATGCTGAAACGAGCAACGCGCTGACACCGCACACCGGCCAGAACTGGATGCTCCTGTTGATCGATGCCGACAAGAATCCAAAGACGGGATGGTTCGGCTATGACTACCTCATCAACAAGAGCATCGTGGACGCCAAGACCTCGACAATCAAGCGGTTTGAGCCCAAGACCAAGTCATGGGCGGAGATTGGGAAACTGGACTATCGCTACAAGGGGAAGACCCTAGAGCTGGCTATGCCGCGCAAGCTTCTGGGGCTGGAGGGCGGCGCGTTCACCTTCGATTTCCACTGGTGCGACAATCCCCAGGACCTGACCGACCCGATCTCTCTCTGCGTCAATGGCGACAGCGCTCCGAACAGGCGGTTCAACTACCGGTGTGTGTGGCGGAAGTAGGCGCTCCCAGGCCGTCGAGACGAGGTTTTCGGTTTTAGGTTATAGGTTTTGGGGTTCCGGTCCCCAAAAACCCAGAACCGAAAACCTATAACCTTATGACCGAGTCATAGACCTCGAGGGCCTTTTCGGCCATGGTGCGGGGGCAGAAGCGGGCGGCGTTGAGGACGGCGCGCTTGGAGAATGCTTCCATAAGGGCGGGGTCGGAGAGGAGCTTGTCGAGCTTTTCGGCGAAATCTTCGACTTCGATTTTGGTGAGAAGGCTGTCGTGCCCGTCAACCACCATCTCGGGAGTTCCGCCGCCATTGACCAGCACGCACGGCAGGCCTGCCCCGAGCGCCTCGCAGACGACGATCCCCTGAGTCTCGGTCGGCGACGGATATGCGAACAGATCGCCCGCTGAGTAATACTTCGCGACTTTTTCCCTTGGGACTGCCCCTGTGAAGACGATCCGGTTGGATGACTTGAGTTTGGACGCGTTCTCCCGGCACTTGGCCTCGTAGGGGCCGCCACCGGCGATCATGAGGTAGGTGTCCATGTACTTGGGAGCCAGCCGGTCGAACGCCTCCAAGAGCAGATCGAGGTACTTCTCCCTCGCAACACGCCCGACGTAGAGCATGACTCGTGCATCCTGTGGGATGCCGAACTCCTTGCGCAGTCGCTTCCGGGCGGCCTCGTCGCGGGCGGTGTCTATGGAAAGACCGGTGGGGATGACGGTTATCGGCACGGTGACGCCGTAGCCTCGCAGGACCTCCTCAACGGGCCTCGAGACAGTGATCACGTGGGCACACCGGTTGTAGTAGTTCCTCAGCATCCGCACGATGAATGCCCGGCTGACCGACTTCGGCGCAAGCGGGAAGTAGTGGACGTACTCCGTGTAGAGAGTGTGGTTGGTCGAGACGACGGGGATCCCCAGCCGCTTACCGAGCCTGAGCCCGAGCCACCCGAGCATGAACGGCGTGTGGGTGTGGATTACGTCCAGTTCGAGTTCCTTGACTTTCCGTGTTAAACCGCGCATGTACGGGATCGCGAGCGGATAGTCGCGTGCGAAGGCAGTTCGGATCGAGGGGAAGCGGATGGTGCGGTTTTCCACATCCTCATGACCAGGGAAGCCCGGGGCGAAGACGTAGATCTCGTGGCCGAGCTTCTTGAGCTCGGAGGTCAGCGCCAGGATTGAGACCGTGACGCCGTTTACGACTGGTTCGTAGGATTCGGAGAAAATCGCGATTTTCATGCGTAATCCGTAAGGAGTAATCCGTAAGGCTAGTCCGATTACGCATTACTCGTTACTCGTTAGGTCGAGTCTATCACCTATGCTTATGCTGTACTCGGCGATCGTGCCTGGCGGCAACTCGATAACCTTGGTCGCGCCGGGATGGCGCTTGCTGATCCTCCAGGGTCGCAAGGATTCGGCTGCCAGGATGACATTATCCTCGTTCAGGAAGAGTACGTCAATGGGGAACCTCATCCCGAAGGTGTGGACCTGGGTGCAGCGAGGGATCACTAATGCCGAACATGGCGGGAGACTGCGCCTGCCGATGAGGCCGATGAGGCGGCCGCAGAAAGTCCCAGCGACGGTCGCTTCTTCGGCGATCACTCGGCCGTTGTGGACTATCCTCATTTGCCGGTGGATTCCAGAAATCCGAGTATGTCCGAGAGCTTGAAGCGGCGCTGGTTGCCGGCGGTCCGGATGTGCTTCAGAAGGCCCTTGTTCGTGTAACGCCTGACCGTGGTGGGGCACACCTCCAGCAACTTCGCGGCCTCCTCCAAGGAGATGAGCGGATCTAAAAGCCGCTGGAGAAGCTGCTCGCGGGATTCCTTCGTTTCCCGTCGAGGCTTCGCAACGGCCTTGGGAGGTCGGACGGCAGGCTTGGGGGTCGGCTTCTTCTTAATACGCACGGCCTCCTCGACGGCGGTGGCGGATGGGTCGGCGTCGTCAACCGGCGTGACGCTAGTCACCATCGGAGAATCCGCTTTAGGCGGATATGGGACATCATCCAGGGTGATCTCCGGCCCTGTTATCTCTTGCTCTAGCAGAGGCTCAGCAGGGGTCTCTTTCACCGACTGCTCCTGCTGCTCGAGGTATTTCATCCAATCCTGTAAGCTGCGCATGTGAACCTCCGGTCCATAACAATTAATGAGTAATCCGTAAGGGGGAAAGGCCCTTCCGGATTACGAATTACGTATTACGTAATAAGCATCGCGTCGCCGAAGCTCAGGAACCGGTAACCCTGTTCCTTTGCCTCTTCGTACGCTTTCATGATAAGGTCTCGGCCGGCGAAGGCGGAGACCAGAATCAGCAAAGTTGACCTCGGCATGTGAAAATTGGTCAACACCGCATCCGGTATCCTAAACTCATAGCCGGGCGTGATGAACAGGCTGGTTTCGCCGTCCACCGCCGCAACCTCCCGCTTGTCCCGACGGTCCGGGACGCTCGCTCCGGCGGCGCCGACCGCCGTGCTCTCCAGCGCCCGAACGGTCGTCGTGCCGACCGTGACTATCCGGCCCTTCGCCGAGTTGACGGCCTCCGCAGTCTCCCTCGGGATGGAGATGACTTCCTTGTGCATCACGTGCTCGGTGATGATTTCCTCCCTCACCGGGCGGAAGGTCGCGATCCCCACATGAAGGGTCACGAACACCATCTTCACGCCCATTGCCCGAATCTTCGCCAGCATCTTCGGCGTGAAGTGAAATCCAGCAGTCGGCGCTGCCGCCGAGCCGGGCTCATTCGCATAGACCGTCTGGTATCGGCTGACATCCCTCAGGACGGCATGCACGTACGGCGGAAGCGGCACCTCCCCCAGCCGCCTGATCGCGTCAGAAACCCCCGGCTCGTCGCCGAAATCCAGTATTCTGCCGCCGCCCTCGGTCCGCTCGATCACTCGAGCCGAGAGACCATCGCCGAAAAGGACGGTCGCTCCGACATTCACTCGCCTGCCAGGCTTGATCACCGCGTCCCAGCGATTCCCACCCAGATCACGAAGGAGGAGCGCCTCCACCTTTGCGCCGGTGGGTTTCTCACCCCTCAGCCGCAGGGCCGTCACCTGGGTGTCGTTCAGCACCAGCAGGTCGTCCGGACGAAGGTACTCCGGGAAATCGCAAAAACGCTTATGCTCGATCTCGCCGGACTTTCGATGGAGCACCAGCAACCTGGACTTATCCCGCTCCGCGAGCGGCTGCTGGGCGATGAACTCAGCCGGCAGGTCATAATCATATTCGCTGAGCAAAAGCTCCCGTGGAGCGGTCATCTTCTCAGCGCCGAAATCGCCCAAAGCAGCAGGGTCAGGATGATGCTGATCACTATGCCGGTGATGATCGGGAAATAGATCGTTATGTTCCGCCGATGGATCACTATGTCGCCCGGCAAAGGCGCACCCCGACCTCCAGTCAGCCTTGCGAAAAGCAGGATCACCAGTCCGAAGATCACTATCATCGCGCCCATGAAGATTATGACCTTTGCCAGCGATGTGATGTTATCCATTCCCCTGCTTCGAGCTTACGGGTTGAGCCGCCGTCCGTAAGCCAGCGACGAAATTCTTCATCTCCGTTTCAGCCTCGATCCGGAGGAGGTCCGCATCCTCCAGGTAGTGCTGCTGCTCGGTTTCGAAATAGGAAATCATGTCTCCGCCCGCCTGGGCGAGAAGGCTCGCAGCCAGCAATCCGCGTGCATGGACATCCTTATATACCCTTGGCGCAGTCTGGGTCATGAGGTAATCGGCAAGGGCCTCTACCCGCGAAGTCACGTCCTTGCAGTCGGCGTAATAGTCCTCACGCGTTATCTTGTCGTTATCAAAATCCGTCTTTGCCGATGCAAGTTTACCCACAGCGAAACCAAACTCATCCTGAATCACCTGGGCAAGGATTTCGTATCTTTTCGCCTGATCCTGGCCGACATCCTGGGAAAGCGACCTTGCCTCGACAAGGTGCTCGATCGCCTGTGGGTACATCTTGCGGGCGGCGTAGAGCCGTTGAAGCCGCTCGTGAGGAGCCGGATTCTTGGGGTCGGCGGCGATCGCGCCTTCATATGCGGCGACGACGTCGTCCACTTTGGCGAGATTCCAGCTTATGTCGCCGAGATTCATGCGAGCCTCGACGTTCTTTGGATCGATTCGGACAACCTCATTGCATTGATCGGCGGCTTCCGCCAATGAGCCATTCGCCAGGTAGAGCTTGGCAAGGAGGGCATGTACCGGCGCACTGTCTCCGTCGAAAAGCAAGGTGCGCTTACACTCGTCAATGGCCTGGTCGGACATGCCGAGATCGGCGTACATCTGGGCGAGCCTGATGCGAGCAACCGGCTTGTCGGGCTCCAGGTTCACGGCCTGCTTCAGCGCGACAACCGCATTTCGCAGATCGCCTTTGGTGGTGAATGAATCCACCACCCTGATGATGTTGTTATACTCGGCCGTGACATCCCTGGGCGGCTCGGACACGGTGGTCTTCGGAGTCTCGGGCTCAGTCGTCCTGGGAGGCTCGGCCAATGCAGGCGCGAGACTCGGGGTCACGGTTTTCGGCGGCTCGGCACCGGGTGGGTTAGCCGGGAGTCCGCCAAAGGCGTCTATGAAAAGCTGCGCAACAGCCGAGCTGACGGCGGTCGAGATGGCGTTATTCCGATTGACGACCAGTCTTGGTCCATCGCCGGCCGCGATGTCGCTTTCGGCGGTAGTAGCCCATCGGCCCTCGGGGATCTTCAGCAGCTCAAGGACGACATTGGCCTTCGAGCCTTCGACCTTGCCCTGAATGCGGATGGCATACTGTGCGCCCAGGGAGCGTGTGATGATAAGCGCCTTGTCGGCGTCATTCGGGTTCTTGACGGCATCGGCCGGAATCCTCCTCTCCAAGACCGCTCTGGTAATGGTGGGGAGTTCGGGGCTGAAGACCAGGATGTCGAACTTGCCCGAGTTCCTCAATTGTTCGATTGCTTCTGCGGATACCTCCGAGTTGCCGTCCCCGAATGCGACGGCAAGAGGCAAGGCCTTGGAAGACTTCGCGGCGAAGGGGAGCTCGAGCAGGGGCGAGGCATTTGTTCCCTGAGCGATAGCAGCGCCCGAGAGTATGAGCAAGACTATGAGTATGAGTGAGAAACTGCGCATGGATCAATGTCCCTTGCTGACGGCGATGCCGGCTTCGCAGGCACGGATATTTCTTTGGACTTCCGCCTGGTCTCTACCCGCCGCCAACTGGTCCCTATACGAACGAATCGCCTGATTGTAACTATTCACCGCGGCAGCATTATTGCCCAGCCGCTGATTGCAGATCGCGATCTGCTGGTAGATGCGGCCGGAGTCGGTCGTTCGGTTGAGTGCTTCCTTGTATGAGGAGATCGCGTCCGAGTACTTGCCGGCGCGCTGAAGCTGGGCGGCCTTTTGCTCGGGATCAACCGAAGGTGCAGGCTCGGGCTCGACATATTTCGGCGGAGGCTGACTCACGGGCTTGCTGACAACAGGCTGAATCGGCTTCGAGACAATGACCGGCGAGAGGATCGGCTGAGGAAGCGGCTGCAGTCTGGGGGCCGATTGCTGACCCCACGAAGTCGCAGGTTTGGAAGAGACTACCGGAGCCCCCTGCCTCGGTGCAGGCGCGACATTCTGGCGCGGGGCGGGAGTCGGTTGCTGAACCGGGGCCTGAGTAGGCGGAGCCGGAGTCTGAGCCTGGGTCTGGGCCTGAGGATATGTATTTCGGGCATACGGCTGGATGGGCGCGGTCGTCTGAGGAGTCGTTTGCCGCACCGACGTCTGCAGCTGCTCGGCTGATCCGCCCAGGAAGAACATGGTGAGCGCCACCAAGACTAACACGAATACTGCGCCGAATGCCATTATGGGCGCATAAGGGACGATCTTGCTCGTCACGGTGTCATCGGGCGCTGAGGTCGGAATCGCCGGGGTATCTCTCAGGTTTTCCAGTTTGAGCTTGGCTGAAATGCTCTGGGGGTCCAGATCGAGGGCTCGCTCATATTCATACATTGCGGCGGCGATATCGCCCTTTGACTGATACAGGGTTGCGAGGAGCACGTGCGCCTGAGGGCTTGCATCATTCAGCGCCAGCGCTCCCTGGCATGCAAGGATCGCTTTTTCGATGTCCCCGGCCTCCTTGTGCTTGAAGGCGGAATAGATCAGCTCGCCGATCCGGATATGCTCCTCAGACGAGAGCTGCCGCTGCTGGACGTCTTCGAGAAGATGCCCGCACTTCCTGCAGAACCTGCTGTCCGGTTCGTTATCGGTGTTACATGTCTTGCAGATCATAGTTGTTCGTGGACTACCGGTTGTATGACTTTCTAATACACTACTTTGTTCAGCGGATACTCCACCAGTCCCTCAGCCCCGGCACGCTTCAGCTTGGGAATGAGGTCACGGGAGACCTTCTCTTCCACGATTATCTCCGCCGCCATCCAGGCCTTGTCAGTCAAAGGCGAGAGGGTCGGAGTCTTCAGCGCCGGCAGGATTCCCATGATCTCATCCAGCTTGTCAACCGGGACATTCATTTTCAGGCCGACGAGCTGCTCGGCATTGATAGCGCCCTGGAGCAGCATGGCCATATTCTCGATCTTATTTCGCTTCCAGGGATCTTCCCAGGATGCTTTGTTCGCGATGAGCCTGGGGGTGGACTCCAGGATGACCTCCAGGATCCTGAGCTCATGGGCTCTGAGCGAGCTGCCGGTCTCGGTATTCACTACGATAGCATCGGCAAGCTCGGGGACTTTGACCTCGCACGCTCCCCAAGAGAATTCTACGTTTGCAGAGACCCCATTAGTTTCCAACCATCGCTTAGTGAGGTCAACATATTCAGTCGAGATCCGCTTACCCTGGAGATCCTTGATGGTCTTGAAGTCGGAATCATTCTTAACGGCAACCACCACTCGGATGGGCCTGAGCGTTGATTTGCTGTATAGGAAGTCCGCCGCCTCGATGACATCCGCCCCACTGCTCTCGATCCAATCCTTGCCCGTGAGCCCCGCGTCCAGTACGCCGTCTTCGACATAACGAGGGATTTCCTGCGGGCGGACGAGCAGGGCGTCAATCTCGTCGTCATCAGACGACGGCATGTAGGACCGGCTGTTCACCTGGAACTCCCAGCCTGCTTTCTTGAGAATGGAAAAAGTAGCCTCCTGCAGGCTGCCCTTAGGAAATCCGATCTTGAGTTTCAATTCGTCACCCTTTGTACGCACGTTTAGCTAAGGATAAGTATACCTTAGAAAGCGCCGAAAGTCAAGGTTTGGGGAGGAAAAGCTGGACAGAGGAAGACTTTAGACTTGAGACTTTAGACTTCAGCCCCTACTTTCGGGGGTCAACTCCAAGGTCTAAAGTGTGGGGTCTGCAATCTTCCTACAGCTTATCCACAGTCGTGCTGCCGGTCAGGGAGGTCGGGATGCGTACTTCGGGCCCGCCAGTGATCAAGAGGAGATTGCCCGATGACTTATTCGTTTCCTTGATGCTGAGGATCATCCCGGTGGCTTCCTCGATCCGGATAGTCCCCTCCTGCGTTCCGGTTGCCTCGGGTTTCACCTGGGCAAGGCCCATTTGTATTGGAGGAGTATCCGGATTCGGGGCGATCGTCGCATAGGCTTTGATGGTGAGTACCCCATCCTTCCGATCGGTTATCTTGAAGAAGCACTCGGCAATGATCCCGGTCATCTCGAACTTCCTCGACCAGCGCTCACCGACTGCGACGGGATTCTCAGGGTAAATGCCGAACAGGCCTTGCATATTCCCACTGCTCTGCAGGTTGCCGAACCGATCCTGAAGGAGCTTGGACATGGATGACTTCCAAGGCTCGGAGAGTGCGTTGTGCTTCTCGATGGCTTTGGCGACCATTTCATCTCCGCCGGTGACCGATCGAACTCGGCCATCGGGAGTTATCCGCATAATGAAGCTCTCACCAACAAGAGCCGCTATCCCTCGCGTGAGCGGGGGCGATTCGGCCGTGGATGTCGAATCGAACGAAATCTTGCCCGCGGGGGCGTCTTCGGTGAGGCGAATGGAGTCATAGGTGACCTTGATGGTCATATCGCCGGTCTCATCCACGCTCTGGACCTCGAAGGCGTTCACTATCGTTGCGGAATCCAGAATCGTCTGCTTCTCACCGTTGACGGTCTGCACCATTTTGGAATCGGAGCCGGCCTTCAGCTTGAACTTCTGGCCGACCGGCAACTTGAGCCGAGGCTGAATCTTCTCCAGAGCGCCGAGCGCGAGGGTCTGTACGAGCAGACTGCCCATGATCAGCATGACCAGGGTCAGTTTCGCATGGGACCGATGGGACGAATAGGACATGCTAACCTCTGGCAATCCGGCGGACCGTGCTCACGGACGAGCGCCTGCGGTCGAGAGCCTGGGTAATCTTGATACTCATAAGATCGTAGACATCCACGCCGGGGATGTTCTTTTCCACGTAGTCGAATGCGCCTCTCTTCATGCACTCGACGGCATTGGCGACATTCCCATAGGCGGTGAGGATGATGACCTCGGAGAATATGTCCTGGCCGACCGCCGCCTGCAGGATCTTCATGCCGCTGTCCGGGCTTTCCATCACCATATCGGTGAGGACAACATCGTATGAGGGATCGGCTGCCTTGATCTGCTGGAGCGCTTCCTCCTCACCACCTGCGATGTCAACTTTCAGGCCGTCGCGAGTAAGCCGTCGCTGAATTGCGGCGCGGACTTCTTCTTCGTCGTCAACAACAAGTATTCTGCACAACCTGGTATTCCTCCGTGATGCGTAATCCGTAATGCGTGATACGTGATGCGTAAGGGCAGATCCGTGCTACCCCTTTGCCGGCAGGAAGATCACGAACTTCGCTCCTGAGCCGTGGGCGCCTGCCTCCCAGATTCGGCCCTGGTGGGCCTCCACGATGCCCTTCACGATCGAGAGCCCGAGGCCCATGCCCTTAGCCCTCGAGGTGTAGAAGGGCGTGAATATCTGCTCCTTCGCGTCCTGGGGCACGCCGGGTCCTTCGTCCGCAAACTCGATCCTGACATACTTACGATTGCCGGGGAGCCCGCAATGGTTCCTGGCCTCTTTAGTCGTCGCCAGACTGGTGCTCACCTGCAGCAGTCCGCCATCGGCCTGGAAGCTGACGGCGTTCTCGATCAACTCGGCAAAGCACCGCCTTAGCTTGGTCGGGTCCGCCTGAATCTTCGGCAGATCGTCCGCAAGGTCCATCTCCAGGCGAACGGGCGAACGTTTGGGGAAGAACTCCTTGATCGCCTGCCTGGCCACGTCATTCACGTCCTCCTCAGAGAGCGTAAGCTGTGTGGCGAGGACGAAATCCCTGAACTCCTGCAGGATCTCTTCCAGCCGGAAGACGCCCTTATGCATGCTTTCCGCCAGCTCCTGAAACTGCTTGCAGTCATCGCCCGATTGCGAGAGTTGGTACTCGAGCTCATTGAGGTCGCCCTTGACAGCGAAGACCCTGTTGCCCATCATGTGAGCGAGGCGGGCAGACATTTCGCCCCATGCGGCCATGCGCTGTGCGTTCACCAGCCTGTCTCTCAGGCGGAGATTGTGAACCGCCGCCCCGATCTGGATTCCCAGGCTTGCCAGGACGCCTTCCTCTTCGGGCGTGAAGGCATTGTTAAACCAGGAGAAACTGCTCCTGCGGCGGAGTACTCGGAAGACGCCGATGACACCCTCACGGTGCTTGATCGGGACCCCGAGAAAGGCCCCCATCTCGTCAGGCGGGAACTCGCAGTGCAGGCCGCGCCATCGGGGATCGGATTGGGGGTCGGAGGTTCTGATAGCCTGCCCATGCTTGGCGATCCACCCGGTCAGCCCGTCACCAAGCTTGTAAGCGGCTTTCCCCACATTCCGGCTGAGCCCGCCCCTCGATCCCACGAGCTTCAGCATATTCGAGCCTTCGTCCACAAGGAAGAGCGAGCAGTCCTCGAAGCTCAGCATGTCGGCTGCGATTCGTATTACCTTGTCCGCCAGACGGCCAATATCCTGGCTGGCGAGCAGCCTGGTGCTGATGCCGACGAACGCCCGCTCCCGGTTTCGATGCTCGTCAATCTGGAGCCACATGCCGGCGATATTCGCCAATGCCATGAGGATGTCGGCATGCTCCTTGTGGAAGGCATGCGGCTTGGGGCTGTCAACGTTGATGACCGCCCTGGTTCGGCGCTGAGGGTCTAGAACAGGTACGGCTATCTCGCTGACAACGTCATCGAAGTACTTGAGATAGTAGGGGTCTTTGGAGACATCGGGCGTCAGGTAGGGCTCACAGGTAGCGGCGACGTAGGTAGTGATGCCCTTGCCCTCGCCGGTATGCCATTGCAGGCGGCGGTTGAGCTTCTCCTGAGTCCAGCCCGAGCCTGCACCGCATTGGATAACCAGGAGACCGCTTTCGAGATCAACTTTGGCGATGAACCCTCGATGCCCGCCGACGGCCCGAAGCCCTCGCTGAAGAATGCCCTCGAGGAGATCGGAGAGGCGGGGCGCAGATGCCGCAAAAGCTGCCGCTTCCTGTATGATCGGCAGTCCGGAGGCGCCGAGGTCTTCGCTGGTTCGCATTTGGCTATTCGCCCTCTGTAGGCTTCTCGGCAAGGAGGTCCTCGGGATGCGAATCGGGGTCTACGTCGTAAACCGCTGCGAACGCCCAAGTGCCTATAATCGGGAGCCTGTATTCCTCGCCATAGTAAGCCCTTATCATCATGAACACCGAGAAGAGAAGCGCCGTTGCACTTGGTATCCAGGCGAAATAGACCGGTACCGCCAGCCACTTGAACGCCAACCACAGAACGGCTATGAACGCAAAGCCGAGCGTTGACTGGACGGCATGGAACCTGACAAAGTTGCTTTTTTTCTCGATTATGAGCGCTACAAGCCCAAGGACAGGGAAATAGGACGCTGCCGCCACTAATCCTTCCTCGAGCCCTATGCTGGATTTTCCGTCTTGTTCCATTACTAGTACACTCCCCCGAATAGTAATGGTTCGCATGTTTATTGCTAGATGCCAGTATATCACATAACCATCGGCGGTTCAAGGTGAGCAATGCCGTTAGCGGCAGATTTGGGGGAGGGCTTCGGCGGCCGGGAGTCGGAGGCTCAGGTGGGCCAGATGAGTGAGGGCGCTATCCTGGGGATTGACCTCCAGGATGAGTGCGCCCGCATATCGTGCAAGCTCCGTGAAGCCATATCCGCCGCTGACTATTCCCGACGTGCCGACGATGAGGAAGAGGTCGCATGAGGCAGCGAACTCCCGACCGGTGATAAGAGGCGTTTCGGGGAGCAATTCGCCGAACCAGACGACGTTCGGACGGCAGGGCTCACCGCACTTGGGGCATCTGGGGAGCGTCTCCCGGCTGGTGATGGAGTCCTTGTCGAACGGCTGATCCAGGGCGACGACATGGCCCTTCTTTAGACAGCGGGTTTCCATGATGTCTCCGTGGAGCTTGACCATGCGCTTCGTCCCGGCTCGTTCATGGAGGGTGTCAACGTTCTGGGTGATGACGAGGAACTCGGGGTAGAGGGCGTCCATTGCGGCAATCGTCTTGTGGGCGGGATTCGGCTCGGCGGAAAAACAGACTCCTTGGAGCCAGGCGTGCCATCGCCAGACAGGGATAGGGTCACGGGAGAACGCGCTCGCAGTGACGAGATCCTCCGGGCGGTAGTTCTCCCAGAGGCCCCCGGCGTCGCGGAAAGTCGGAATCCCGCTCTCGGCGCTGACGCCGGCACCTGTGAATATGCATACTCGCTTACTTTGCTTTACTCGTTCTTGAATGTCCTCAGGCAGCAGGCCCACTACAACTTCCCTTCACGCCTCAGATCTCCCATCATGCCGCAGCGCTGCACCGCCAGACTCCCGAGCCCGAGCAGCAACGCAATGAGGCGGATGAACCCGCCGACGAATGGGATCGCCATCAGCAGCCAGAGAATCAGCATGCCGACGAGCAAGTCCACGTAGAGAGACGTGTTCGGGCTGCCGAAACCGGCAAACAGCCATCGTCCGATCCCGATGGCGGCGTATGCGCGTGCGATGTACAACGCGATCAGATAGGCCGCGAGCAGAATCAATGCGAGCGGGAGGCCTATCAGCGTGGCAGCGCTGATCAGTATCGCGACGGGAGCCACCACAAGGATTATAAGGCCTATGAGCAGCGAATACCAGGGGGCGGTCCTCATACGGTCGGCGGAGGCCGCCGCCGTGTTCGGCGCGAGGGCGATCAGGAGGACTCCAACTATGAAAAGGGCTACAAAGCTTCCAAGCCAGAACAGCACCCTGGCCACCGGGTGGGCGCGTTTGTGGGTGACCGGATGGTAAATCGTACTACCCATGATCTTCGCGCCGGGAGAGACAGTCGCCTGTTTTCCGCTACTGTAGACGAGATTGCCGTGAATGACGGCATTCGGGCCGATGGTGAGGGTTCCGGCGTTCGCCATCACATTCCTTCCTACATTGCCGTCAATGGTCACGTCCCCTCCGGCAACTGTAAGGTCTCGGCCGACACTTCCCTTGCCGGTCAGAGCCACTGTTCCGCCTGTGACGACTGCGTTTTCTGCGATCGGACCTGAGACCTCCAGGTTTCCGCCCGCTGCGAGAAGGTCATCCCCTACCTTGCCGCTTATGTTGACCTGACCGCCGGCAACCAGTGCGCTTTGTGTGGTGCTGCCGGACAGGTTTACGTTGCCCCCCGACGCGACCAGATCGCCCTGGATGCTGCCGGCGACATCAACTCTCCCGCTGAAGGCAAACAGGTCGTCGGGCACAGTAGTTCCGCTCGGAACCGAGACTTCATTGCCGCTTCGGAACTGAGTGCTCCAGACCGGAGAAGCGATCGCCAATATCATTAACACTGCCAAAAACCTGATTCTCATTTCGGTCACCGTCCTTTGATTAGTGATGGACTGCAATTACCTTATCGCCCCTTGTACGGTAAGACGAAACGCCGAATACAAAGGTTGAGTTTGGATCGCGCGCTTGCTATAATAGGCGAGTATAGTGTGATAGGCACAATTGATTCTTCTATTGCCATTTGGAGGATTGTTTGAAGTATCTGCTGGTTGTTTCGCTGTTGTTCTTCGCAGTTCCGACCCTCGCCGTTCGACAGGATGTCAGCCTGGTTCTTGCTGCCGATGCGTCGGATTCAGTCCGCTTTGGCGCAGGCGATCTCAAGAATGCCCTGGAGAAGCGAGGCATCCATGCCGAGATCAGGCGGATCAGGGATTCATCGCACGAGTTGAGGATCATCGCCTGCAACTGGGGGACGTTCACTCAAGTTGACTGGCCGATGGAGGATATGGGCGTTGACGTCCCCGAGAAGGCGGAATCATTCGCGATTGCCAGACATGGGAATGATATCTTCATCGTCGGTCGAGATTCGACCGGAACGATGTACGGGCTGCTGGAATTGGCGGAGAGAGTGAAGATGGATGGGCCGGATGCGCTCATGGTCAAAGCCCCCATAGTCCAGTCACCATACCTCGAGTTTCGGGCGGTGAACCCATTCCTGACCTTGCCAATGCCCAACGACAAGGAATGGTGGTTCCACTCGGAGGAGTTCTGGAGCGGCTACCTTGACATGCTGGCGAGGAGTCGGATCAACTGGCTGGATCTGCATGGGATGTATGACATCATGAGCACGCACTACTTCAACATGCTGCCGTATTTCACCTACTCGGAGAGGTTCCGCTATGTGGGAGTCGGGCCTGAAAAGGCGAAGAAGAATGTCCTAATGCTGAGGAAGGTCATCCGAATGGCCCATGCCCGGGGGATTAACGTGAGCTTGATGAACTACTATGCGACCTGGAATATGCCCGGCAGCCCGAATCCCCCCTACCCTCAGACCGAGGGCTACCTGGCCGACTATACGAGAGAGGCCGTTGCTCAACTGCTGGCAAAGATTCCAGAGTTGGACATGTTCGGCTTCCGCATCGGCGAGTCGGGGATGAACGGAGACTTCTACCGGGAGAGTTACCTTAAGGGGATCGAGGAGTCGGGGACTCATCCTGAGCTGTTCACTCGGAGTTGGGGTGCGACGAGGGAGAATGTGACCGACATCGCCAACGAGAGCGGGAATCCCGTGTACCTGGAGATCAAGTACAACGGCGAGCAATACGGCGAGCCCTACCAGGTTGCAGGAGGCCGTATGTCGGGCTGGCGGGATTACTCGTACCAGGACTTCCTGAGCTATCCGAGGTCGTACAGGGTAATCTGGCAGGTGCGGACGAACGGAACTCATCGTGCGTTCAGATGGGGCAATCCCGAGTGGGCGGCGAGGACCGTCCGCTCGGCGACCCTCGGTGACGCGGCAGGGATCTCGGTCGAGCCGCTGAACACCTACTACCCCATGACCGATTTTATGCATAAGCACGGCGTGAAGCATGACAAGATCCACTGGGGCTATCAGCGGGACTGGTTCTTCTACGAGCTTTGGGGGAGGCTGGCGTACAATCCTGACTTGGGCGAGCAAGTGTGGCTGGCCGAGTTCAGGGACCGCTTCGGGGATGCCGGGGAGCATCTATATCGGGCGACGACCGAGAGCAGCAAGATAGTTGACCTGGGATACACGTTCTATGCACTGGGCCCTGATCATCGGGAGCATGCGCCGGATCTGGAGACGGGAGGCGACCTCAATGCCTGGCTGAAGGGCGAGCCGTTCGATACTCAGGTGGCCCAGTCCATTCAGGAGTATGTGGACAATACCCTTGCCAGGAAGCCGTCAGGTAAGGCGAGTCCGATCGAGGGGGCGGAAATGATCAACCAGGCGGCCGATAATAGTCTTCGGGAGCTGGACGCCATTCAGGTGGGTCTCTCGGACGAGGGTCAGTGCATGGCGGAAGACATTCGGGCGCTGGCGGCACTGGGGCGCTACTACGCATCGAAGCTTCAGGCGGCGACCGGGTTGGGATTCCTGAAGGCGACCGGCGACAGGGAGCATGGGAAGCTTGCGGAGCAGTATGCGTCAAATGCTTCCGCGGCGTGGCATGACCTGGTGGAAGTCACGGACCGGCACTATCAGCCGTTCATCGAGAACCTGAGGATGGACACCCTGTTCGGCTTCCATTGGAGGAAAGAGGAGGCCGGCCTCAAGAAGGACTTCACGATCATCCGCAAGGCGATGGCGAAGGCAGACGGCCGGCCTCATGACGTGCCGACACAGGGCCGTGCGCCGGAGATCAGCCTGAACAGCTCAACACTGAGCATGGTCGCGCCCGACCTCAAGCGGGTGACGGTGACTGCGAGTTCGAAGGCGGATTCTGCGATCCTATGGCATAAGCCCGTGCCCTCGGAGACTCAATGGACGGCGATTCCGATGCGGCGGACGGCAACGGGGTTCACGGGCTCATTCGACATTCAGGACTCCGGGGCGATGTACTATGTGGAGGCACTCTCTCGTGAGGGAGGAAGTCAGTACCCCGACTTCCGCAAGGATACACCGTACCTTGTGATCGAGCCGTGGGATGCGAGGGAACTCGTCGTAATGCGTAACGAGTAAGGCGTAACCGGAACTGATTGACAGGGACGAGTGGCTACTGTAAACTCGTCCGTGGGAGATTCGATGGCCGGGAAGAAGCCCAACCGCACTCACATATGGATCAGCGTCATGCTGGCAATCATAACGATTGCCGCCTTCTATCGGACGTTCGGCAATGACTTCATCGTCGCGTATGACGACGGCAGCTACATCACCACGAATGAAGACCTGCAGTACGGCCTGAGCGCGGAAGGAATTGCGTGGGCCTTTTCGACCAACCGATGCAGCAATTGGCACCCCGTCACCTGGCTCTCCCACCTGCTGGATTTCGATCTGTATGGCCTCGATCCGGCGGGGCATCATGCCACCAATCTGCTGATCCACCTGGCGAACGTAATACTCCTTTTTCTATTTCTCAGGCGCATTACTCGGTCGGAATGGAAGAGCGCATTTGTGGCGGCGATGTTCGCGGTTCACCCGCTTCACGTCGAGTCGGTGGCGTGGGTTGCTGAGCGGAAGGATGTCCTCAGCACGCTCTTCTGGATCCTGACTATGTGGGCGTACGTCCGGTATGTGGAGCAGCCCGACCTCCGCAAGCGACTGACGGTCATCGCTCTTTTTGCGGCGGGCTTGATGTCCAAGCCGATGCTGGTCACGCTGCCGTTCACTCTCCTGCTGCTGGACTACTGGCCGCTGGGGCGTCTCGGACAGCGCAAGGGTCAACCGCTTCGGGAGCTGATTTGGGAGAAGTGGCCGTTATTCCTCATATCGGCCGTATCAAGCGTGATCACATTTTGGGCCCAGTCGGCCGGCAGATCAGTTGCGCCGATCATAAAGCTTCCTCTCGAGTGGCGTGTGGGCAACGCGCTGATCTCGTATGTTGCCTACCTATGGAAGATGATCTGGCCGGTGAAGCTGGCGGTTCTCTATCCGTGGACCGAGGCCGGTATATCCTACCTGCAGGCGCTCGGATCGTTGGTGCTGCTGGTCGCCATAACCATCGCTGTTTTCAGATTTGCGGGTCGGCGGCCATACTTGAAATTCGGATGGTTGTGGTACCTGATAACGCTGCTTCCGGTGATCGGCATTCTTCAAGTCGGGGAGCAGACGATCGCGGACCGGTATACATACGTGCCGCTCATCGGCATATTCGTCATGGCAGCGTGGCTGCCGGGGCAATGGGGCACTGGGGTAATGGGAAGATTGAGCCGGAAAGCCCTTCCCATTATGGCGATGGCGCTTGTTGCAGCATTGATGGTCTCGAGTTGGGTCTATGTGGGCTACTGGAAGAACAGCATCAGCCTGTGCGAGCGGGCTGTTGCAGTCACTAAAGACAATTTCAGCATGCACCTGAACCTTGCCATCGCCTACGGCGAAGAGGAGCGCTGGCAAGACTCGATCAGAGAGTATCGGGAGGCAATCAAGATCCTCCCCAGGGACCACCAGGCCCACACGAACCTGGCCATAATTCTGTATGCATTCGGGAATTATGCCGAATCATGGCAAGAGGTCCATATCTGCGAGGACCTGGGGCATCCGATGCATCAGGCCTTCGTTGATGACCTCTCGGCCATGATGCCAGAGCCGAAATAGGGCTATAAGTTGCACCCCACCCTGCGAGGGCTTGGTCGAGATACTCAAACTTGACGGGTGGAGTTCGGTTCGTTAGAATATGCCAATGCTTGCTTGCGGAGGCATTACGTGAAGAGCTACATTTGCGAGGTTTGCGCTTACGTTTACGACCCCCGAAATGCAGGGCATTCGGCGAAGAATTCGCCCGAAATCTAACCGCCGATTAACGCCGATAGGAGAGGATCATGAGAGGGATAGTGCTCACGGGAGATAAGGAAGTCGCGATTAAGCAGTTCCCTGACCCATTGCCCGGACCAGGGGAGGTTGTGGTTCGGGTGAAGGCCGCGGCCATCTGTGGGAGCGATCTGCCAGCCTACAATGCGCCTAAGGAGCACGCGGCCAAGCGCGGAGACATGATCCAGGGGCACGAGCCGTCAGGGGTGGTCGAGCTTGTGGGGACGGGGGTGACCACAGTCCAGCCCGGCGACCGGGTGACTGTCTACCACTACCTCGGCTGCGGCCACTGCGAGCAATGCTCCGCCGGAAACCTGATGTGGTGCAGGGAGGCCCGCGGACTCGGAAGCCGTGCGCACGGCGGGGATGCCGATCTCCTCCTGATTGACGAGCGCAATGCCCTCAAGCTGCCGGACGAACTAACCTTCATTGACGGCGCGGCCATCGCATGTGTGGCAGGCACGGGCTTCTCCGCATTGAGCAAGGTTGCACCCTCGGGTAGAGATATTCTCGCCGTGTTCGGGCTTGGGCCGGTCGGGCTGACCGGCGTCATGTTCGGCAAGGCGATGGGCGCGCGGGTGATCGGCATCGGGCGGCGGCAGATACGGCTCGATCTCGCAAGGAAACTCGGCGCTGACGCAGTGATAGATATTGACCAGACTCCTGAGCCCGGCAAGGCATTGATAGAGCTGACCGGCGGAAGAGGGGTTGATGCCGCCTACGAGACCTCCGGCAGCCAGGATGCATGCATGGCGATGTTTCAAGGACTTCGGCGAGGCGGCCGGGCAGTGATGGTCGCCGGATCAAGGTTCGAGAGGCCCTTCGGGTTGGGAGGAATCGTTGGGAAGCAGCTCACCATCATGGGCTCGTTCGTGATGCCGATCCACATGTACGGCGACCTGACGAGGTTCATGCTGACGCACGACCTCCACTTCGAGCCGATGGTCACTCACCGGTTCAAGCTAGAGGACGCCGCCGCGGCATTCGAGCTATTCGACTCCGGCGAATGCGGCAAGGTCGTGTTCGAGTGGGATTGAGGGCCTTGTCAAGCGTCTGAGCCCTCGCCTCCGAACCCTCTCGTGAAGGTGCTGCCGTGCCGTTCGGCGCGGCCCCAAGTCGGGTACGGTAAGGGACCCCCAATAACATTAGCCACGAGCGGCGCGCCAAAGTGCGCAAGCTCAATGGCTTGGTCAGGCTATTTCTTTTTCTCTTTGTAATCGAAGAACCGTATGTTTTCGGGGGCGGAATAATCTGGTTTTGGGAAATTGTGATTTCCTCATCTCGCAAAGAAGGCTGTCTTTGAAGCCTCGGAGCTTTTGCTCACCCACGGGTACAGCACGCGGAATATTCTGATATGTTGCGTCTGGCATGGTAAGGAACATGCCCGAAAGCTGGGTATTCAGCTGTTTCACAAGCTCATTGAGCCTGTCCAACTCCTCCTGTGGTATGTCGCCGTTTCGGACTTTGTCAGAGCCGTGCTTCTGGACGAGTTGATTTTCCAGATACTCCGCCTCATTGAACAATTCTGCGGTTTTGCAGTGGAATTGTGTCGCTAGAAGGTATTTCTGAAGGTTCACCTCTCGAATACCTTCATACCACGATCCCATCAGTGCACCGAAGAACGCGAACACCGCGGCCACGAGCAGGAGTAGGCCGTCTCGAAGGATGTGGGACCAAACCCCTCGCTTGGTACTGTTGTCTGGCATCGTAATCTCTCCCTTTCTCTAACAGTTCGTTTTGTCCCCTATTGGGTTTCGTAGACGATTGTACCGGCGCGCAGGCCAATAGTCAACTGCAGTGTCGGCAATATGCCGGTCGTACGCGGCGCGTCGGCACAGCGTGGGAGTTGTCCGCCCGTGGGACGCTTGGCAGGCCACAATCCCGGCGAGTGCGGGAAAGTGGTATTCACCGCGGATTAGCGCCGATATCGTGCAGCAGCGGCGAGAGGTCTTTCAGGAACGGCTTGGTGTACTCCAGGGTGAAGAAGACAACCCCGTCTGCGCCGAGATCAAAGGCATCCTTGACCTGAGCCTTGACCTCGTCCGATGAGTTCAGCCTGCCGTGGCTCGTGGTCACGCCGATGGTGACGAACATCGGGAAGCCCTGCGGAACTGCCTTCCGATTGTCCGCGGCTTTCTTGCGGAACTCGCCGGGTTTGTAGGCATAGCCCGAGGGGTTGATCCAATCCAGCCACCCGCGCTTGATCCAGGTCTTGAAGTCCTGGCAAACTTGATAAGAAGCCCCGTAAGTGTGAGCCCCCCATACGTAACTACTCACCTGAGCTCCCGGCCGGGCTTCTCTCACAGCCTTGGCGATTTCCTCAACCTCCCCGTTGATCTGCCCAAACCGCCATGCTCGCCACTTGCGCCAGGCATTTGAACCCTTTTCAGCCTTGTCTGCCTCCAGCGCATCGAGGCCGGTCGCTTCCTCAAAGGCAGCCTTGCACCGGTCACAGAAGCAGTACCTGCCTCCGCCGGAATAGCGGCAGTAGTCCAGGCTGATGCCGTCTATGTCGTAGTTCTCGGCGATCTCTCGCAGGATGGACGTCACTCGCTGGCGAGCCTCGGGAGCGGAGGGATCCAGGTAGCCGACGCGCTTGCCCTCGGAGTTCACCTGGCACCAATCGGGATGAGTCTCCAGCATGGAAAGGCCTTGGGCATTCACCTCTACCCACGGATGAACCTTCAATCCGCGCGCATGAGCGGCGTCTATGAGAACCTTCAGGCGATCGAAATCCCCCGCGTGCGGGAGGATCTTGCTGTCATACATCGCCATGCCGCTCGTGGTGGTGGCCATCGGCAGGAGGAACTGAATCCCGGCATCAGCGGCCTCGTCCACCAGGGCCTTGATCTCCTCAGGCGTGTCCGAGTGCCCCCCGCCGAAGTTGACGTATGCACCGATTCGGCCAGGCGACTTCCCGGCAAGGGCGGGGATGGCCGCCATGAGTATGATGAGCAACAAGAGCTTTGCCATGAGGGACCTCCATCTCCCAATTAGGCGAAATGGCGCCGTTACCTCCTAGAACCGGCTCAGCAGCATTCGACATGCTCAGGCTGGAGGAGCTTCGCCCTCTCGGCTAGAACAATTGACCAGCAATCGTTCAATGGAGGTCATAATGAGCGCTGGGATTCCAATCACTTTGTTGCTCGTTGCGGGATTACTTCTCGCCGCCGGTGAGGTGCACTCGGCGGATGTATGGATCGAGCATTCGGCAGTCAAGGTTTTGAGAGATGCCGTGCCGACTGAGCGGAAGTCGGCTGATCTATGTGCCGCTCGGAGGGAATGGGAGTCGTTCCAGATTGCCCTGAAATCC
>DASRZD010000237.1:0-2778 GCA_035686805.1 Armatimonadota bacterium | reverse complement strand
CGAAGACCTGGGAGCGGTTCCTCATGCCGCGCCTGGCAAGGCAGTACGCCGCCGCCAAGGACGCCGGGAAGCTGGTGACCATTCACTCGTGTGGAAAGGTCCAGGAAGTCTTCCTGCGGCTGATCGAGATCGGCCTCGACTGCTTCAACCCGTTCCAGCCCGAGGTGATGGACGTGTATGAGATTAAGCGCGTTTTCGGCGATCGTCTGAGCTTCTGGGGCGGGATCAGCACCCAGCGCCTGCTTCCCTATGGCACGCCCGATGAGGTCAAGGTTGAGGCAAGGCGGATGATGCGGGAAGTCGGCCGGGACGGCGGATACATCCTCGCGCCTGCGCACTCCATCCCGGGCGATGCCCGCCCCGAAAATATCCTTGCGCTGATTGAGGTCGTGAACGAATGAGTCCTATGAGACCTACGGGTCCCATAGGTCCTATTCCGTTTGACAGTCTGCCGCCGACGGGCCTATACTCTTATCCGTGAACACCACCACCAGAACCGTCACCAAGGCCGCCGGGATCATGATGGCGGCTATCTTCTTGAGCCGCATACTCGGCCTCATCCGCGAGATGGTGATCGCAAACCAGTTTGGCGGCGGAGGCACGGTGAGCGCCTATCGAATGGCGTTCGTCTTGCCGGATACCCTCTACTTCATGCTTTCCAGCGGAGCGCTCAGCAGCGCCTTCATCCCCGTCTTCACCGAGTATTGGACGAAGGGCGAGAAAGAGGAGGCGTGGAAGGTCTTCAGCATCGTGGGGACATTCGTGTTCGTCGTGCTGGGAAGCGCCATCGTGCTGCTGGAAGTCTTCGCAAGGTGGGTCGTGCCGGTGGTTGCCCTCGGTTTCGCCAGGGAGCACCCCGAGTTGCTGCCGATCACCATCACCATGACCCGAATCATTCTCCCGGCCCAGATCTTCTTCTTCCTTGGCGGACTGATGATCGCCACCCTCTACGCCCGCCAGCACTTCGTCGCCCCGGCGCTCGGGCCGATCATCTACAATATCTTCATCATCGGCGGCGGTATCTTTCTGGCATCGGCGCTCGGAGTAAGGGGTCTCATCTGGGGAGCGCTGGTCGGCGCGTTCGTGGGGAACTTCGTGCTCCAGGCGATCGCCATGCGGAAGATGGGAGTGCAGTTCAAGCCCAGCCTGCACCTGCGGCACCCAGGCGTCGTGAAGGTCGGGAAGCTCGCGCTCCCGGTGATTCTCGGCCTCTCGCTGCCCTACTTCGATGTCAATATCAACTTCTGGTTCGCAGCATTCCTATCCAAGGGGGCGGTGGCGGCCCTCGGATACGCCAACCGTCTGATGCAGGTGCCGCTCGGAGTATTCGCCCAGGCGGCGGCAGTGGCGCTTTTCCCGACGCTCGCGGCTCAGGCGGCGAGGAAGGAAATGGGCGAGCTGAGGTCAAGCGTAAACTTCGGCCTCCGAGGGATTCTCCTGCTGACCGTGCCCTCGTCGGTGCTGATGATGATCCTGGCGAAACCCATCGTCGTCGCGCTCTTCCAGCACGGGAAGTTCACCCCGGGGGCGACTGCGGCGGCCTCGTTCGCGCTGGTCTTTTATTCAATAGGGATCGCGGGATGGGCCGGCCAGGCGATCATCACCCGAGGATTCTATGCCATGCAGGATACCGTTGTCCCGGTCGTGGCAGGCACGATCATGACGATCATCTTCATCCCGCTGAACTGGCTGCTGATGAAGCCCCTCGGCCACGGAGGACTCGCGCTCGCGACCTCGATAACTGCGATCATGAATATGCTCCTCCTCCTCGAGCTCCTGAGGCGGCGCTTGAAAGGGATCAACGGCGGGCTCATCATCAAGTCGTTCACGAAGGTCCTGGCGGCCTCGGGGGTCATGGCACTGGCGGCCTGGTTCGCGGTCGGCATGATATCGGCGAAGTTCCCTGGGACAGGCACTGTGCATGCCATTGTGGTGCTGGTCGGCTCCGCCGTCCCTGCGGTCGCGGTCTATGTGACCATGATCGGGCTGCTGAGGGTTGATGAGGCGACGGAGGTCTGGAAGCTCGTCTCCAGGCGGTTCAAACGATCTACCGCCTGATACTCGATACTGTCCCGCCTACGGACGGGATCCCGCCAGCGGCGGGAGATACTCGATGCTCGATGGTTTTGGGCAGTAGGTGGGGCTTATATGGAGTGCGGCGACTTCATCGCCGCTTTGGATAGGAAGCTCAGCTTCCGTTACTGAGTCTTGCCTTGCTTCTCCTGCCGCTTCTTCGCAAAGTAATCGCGAACAGATTGATGAAGCATATTCTGGTCTTGTGGTATCTCCTTGGCATAGCGCATGAAGAGTTGATCCAGCACGCGCTCGTCTGGCTTACCATCTTCACCATAGAAGTCTGCCGCCCACCACGTTGAGCCTTCCAATCTGGTATCGCCATCGACTTGGATGCCTGCAAGCTTCGAGTCATTTAGGACAGCCCGCCGCAAGTCGACTCCTCGGAGGTCAGCCCCCTGTAGATTCTCAAGTATCACCAATACGTCGGTGAGATCCGTGGCAGCAAGCGATTTGTTTGACTGGCGATAAAAGGCTATCATGAGTGCGGTTAAGAGTGAACTAGCGCTCAACCTTTCCGATGCTGTTGATAACTTTGCTTGCGATTCGCTAAGGTATAAACCATCCCCCGTTTGCTCACCACTATGAAACAGGTAGGGGGAAGCGTGGAGGCGTTCCTCGAATTCCATGTTATAGACAAGTACCTCAACGAGGGTCTTACAGGCATCGACAGTGCAAGACGTGGCGCAACTGGCTTGCCACCAC
>DASRZD010000236.1:0-13102 GCA_035686805.1 Armatimonadota bacterium | reverse complement strand
CTCTTCAGGATGAGGTCGCGCTTGCTCTCATCATGCCTGCTGAATCGGAAGTAGGCATACCCTGACTCCACCGCAGATCGTTTCATATCCGGGCCGAATCCGTTGGAAGAGTTGGACGTCTGGTCTTGAAATTCGTTGCGGCCCGCGGTCATTACCATCATTGACCACTGCCGGCCATCAGGGGAGAACTCCAGCTTGTGTGAGGTCATGCTCACGGCATAGTAGAACTGCTCGATGGTGGAGTTACCGATGGGAATCCGGTAGACCGCATATCCATCGCCCGAGATGACCCTCGCCCCGTCTCTGATCTGGGTATTCCGCTGGTCCGCGAGGTACTTCGCATCCGTGCCGTCGCACTTGATCCTAAGCGTGCCCTTATCCGCAGACGCGATAGAGCAAAGGCTCAGTATGATAATGACCACCAGAAGTGTCCTCATCACTCCTCGTTCCTCGCTTCTCTCTCCTCAGATCCCCCCAGCTTCTCATTCAACTCCGCTATCTGAAGCTGAAGCGCTCGCATGTCCTCCTGGAGCTTGATCCGGGTGTGTACGATCCAGAACCAGAGCTTCATGAGGATCGTGGTGGCGTAAGACACTATGAATGCTGTGGCCAGGATCACCACCCACTTGATGTCTTGCACGACGAAGGCTGCCAAGGCGATCACTATCATGCAGAGGGTCTCGAACGCCAGAAACCCCCACGTCCATGCCTTCGCAGTCGCAATATTGCGGTCGAAGATTCCTCCTGCCATACTGCTCATCTCCTTTCCCGTCGCCCCGTCATAGCGACTCTCGATCTTCAGGGCCTCGCTCAGTTTTCTATCGAAGTCATCCATCTCACGAACTCTCCATCAGCTTACGAAGCTGCTCTCTGGCAGCGAAAAGTCGGGACTTCACCGTGCCCTCGGGGATTCCGAGGATCTCTGCGATCTCCACCATGCCATAACCCTCCGCATAGTGCATCGAGATCAGCGCACGCTGCTCGACCTGCAGGCGCTCCATCGCGAGCCTCAGGGAATCCTGCAGGTCATCGGGCCGATGGTCCTCGGGCGGCTGATCCTCGAACTTCCGCTGTCTCTGCTGCCTGCGAATCCAGTCAACACACTGGTCGTTGACGATCTTATACGCCCACTTCGGAAACGCCGCCGGGTCATTCAGGCGCTTCAGACCCTTCACGATTGCCAGCCAAGTCTCCTGAAGCGCATCCCATGCGGCATCCTGGTCGCCGGTGAGGAGGCGCGCATGCCTCCACAGCCGCTCCTGCCACCGAGCCACCAGCTCCTCGAACGCCTGGCGATCACCGTCCTGGGATCGCAGTACCAGCAGCTCGTCAATTATCCGTTCACTGCTCTTCATCGCGCATTTACATATAGGTCGTACAAGCCCGCCCTCCGGTTCACCTACTTTTCAACCTTTCCATTCTGCACTCCCCACTCCGCACTTCCTTGACACGCATGGTAAACTGGAATGGTGCATAGTGCCTTGTGCACTAAGCACCAAGCACTAAGCACTAGGCACGAATCGCATGCCATACTATCGCCGAAATCTGTATATCCTGTCCACAACCATCTTCCTCACCGCCGTGAGCTGGAATCAGGTCATGCCCTTCCTCCCCCTCTTCATGAAGGATATGGGCCTGAAGCACAACCTCCTCGGCTGGGTCGGCATCGTCTTCGCGCTCCAATCCGCCGCGAGCATCATCGCTCAACCCTTCTGGGGCAAAATGGGCGACAAATATGGCCGCAAGCCCATGGCCATCCGCGCCGGCCTGTGCCTGGCGGGCATCTACTTCGCCATGAGCTTCTGCCAAACCCCCGTGCAATTGGCCGTCCTTCGATTCCTGAATGGCGCGCTGACCGGCTTCATCCCGATGTCCATGGCGCTGATCGCGACGAATACTCCTCAGAAGCATGCCGCTCGCTCGATCGCGACGGCCCAAACCGCCTCCGCCGCGGGGCTTATCGTCGGCCCGGCCATCGGAGGATTGCTCGCAGGGCTGGTGGGCTATCGGGGCTCGATGCAGGTCTCGGGCGCGGCGGTCTTCATCAGTACGCTCCTGGTGCTGTGGCTCGTTCAGGAACGAAGTCGGGACGAGATCGTGGAGCCGACGAGCCTCCTGCAGGACTTCGGGATTGCTCTGCGCTCCAAGGTGCTCAGCTCGGTCATGCTGACGGTCATGCTCTATGGACTGTTTGTGGCCGCCATCAGCCCCATTCTAGCGCTCCATCTGTCGAATATGAACGGCCGCGAGACGACCGTATGGCTCACGGGTATCGTATTCTCGCTTCCGCCGATTGCGCTTGTCCTGACTGCCCACTCATGGACTCGCTTCGGCGAGCGATTGGGTTATCACCGGGGGATTCTAATCGGCCTGGTGGGGGCGGGGCTTTGCGGCCTTGCGCTGGCGCTGGTCCATAATCTATGGCTGTTCTCCGGCATATTCTTCGTCGCGGGGATCTTCCTGGCGTCGCTGAATCCCTCGACCGGCGCGCTCATCTGCACGCGGGTAGAGGCGGGTTTTCGCGGGAGGGCGTACGGAATGCAGTCATCCGCGGCGATGGTCGGCAGCCTGGTAGCTCCTCTGGCGGCGACTCGAATCGGCATGGCATTCGGGCTTTCTTCAGTCTTCGCCTTCGTCGGCATCTCCGCCCTCGCCGGCTCCCTCGTCTTCTTCCTGCTTGTGAATGGGAAGGGGGAGTAGGGTGTATGATTCTTGGACTACATACACATTCTATGGTATAATGTGGATACATTGTACCGAGGAGTCATAACATGCGCACAAACATAGACATAGATGATGAACTGATCAAGGCTGCAAAGGAAGCAACCGGTCTGAAAACCAAGAAGGCAGTCGTGGAGGAAGGGCTTAGGCGTATTGTCAGGTGCAAGCGGCAGGTGAATGCCATCAATGCGCTCAAAGGCGCAGCCGATTGGCAGGGGGACCTGAGGTCGCTCAGGAAAAACAGGGACCTCGCACAATGGTGATCGTTGACAGCTCTGTGTGGATTGACCTCCTCAGGAAGCGTGAGACCCCTCACACGACTGCCTTTGAACGTCTCGCGGCCGAAGAAGAGATCGGGCTTGGAGATCTGATTCTCTACGAGGTATTGCAGGGCGTGAGGCCTGCCGATAGAGTCGAAAAGGTCAAGTCCTATCTGCTTACCTTTGATGTCTTTACTATGGGCGGTCGGGACTTGGCCCTGGAGGCGGTCAGCAATGCCCATGTTATGCGCGCCAGGGGTATCCAGGTAGCAACGGTTGATTGCCTTATCGCGACGTTCTGCATAGTATCCGGCAGCCGACTGCTCAGCTCAGACCGCCATTTCCAGCCGTTTGGGGATGCTCTCGGCCTGGTTATGGCCGGATAGCAATCGTCTTCACCTTCATCGGCATCACCGCCCTCGCCGGCACAAAAGGTCTGAGTGAAAACCCCCAGTTCCCAAGAGGAATTTATGGGTTTTGAAACCGAATACACTGTTAAGACGTCGTATCATACTGGAACAGAAACCAAGCAGCTAAACTGGGGATAGGGGGTTATCATGCGTCAGATTCACCACCTCGTAGTTTGCGCTGTCTACCTGCTCGCAGCCTCGACCTTACTCGCACGCCCGGCGTATGCCGAAGCGACCGACACCAAAGCTCCACCCACGCGCGGGATTGCGGTGCTTGCCTCGACCATAGGCAGCGATTTTACGCCGGAGAGTCTGGCTGAGTTTGTGACGCAAGGCAAGTTTTCCCCGGTCGTAGTAGACTGGGCCTGGATTACATATCATTGGGACAAGACCGACTTCTCGGCAGTAAACAAGTTTCTCGATCTGATGGCGGCCAGGAAGGTGCCGGTCGCAGCCATGTACCGGCCTCGGTTTCTGTCAAATCCCACTGTGCCGACGCAGATGAACCAGGATGGCGAGCGTGGGGTGGACCATGCCGAGATCTGCTATTCCGACGCTTCGGCTCGCAAGTGGGGAATCTCCTGGGGCGAGAAGATTCTCGATAAGTGCCCCAGCTTCAGAGAGATTATCATCTACAACCCGTCGAATAACTGCCGCTGCCCAAAGTGTACTGGGGCCTCTCATGCGGTCGTAATGACCTTTCTCTCGGAGGCTAAATCGGCCTGGCGAGCAAAGCAGCCCGATGTGAAGCTGGGGGTCGTCCATATGCCTGAGACCGATTTCTGGAAGGCCGGCCTGACGGTTATTGACGTCGCGCATCCATACTTGATCATAAGGGAGGGAGGCGATCCCGCGAAGAATGTGGCGGACATAAAGGCCGTGCGATCCCTGGTCAAGGAGAAGATGGGGTCGTGCCTGGGCAAGGTGACCTGGGAAGAAACCGGCAAAATATCAATGGAGAAGCTCAAGACCGTTGACGGTCTTGCCCGCGAAAACTCGATACCATACTTCGTCTGGACCTTCGACGAGCTTTTCCTCTCCGACAAGTATGACCCAAAAGCCGTCCTTCAAGCTTTGGGCATGGATCCGGCCGTCGGCGAGGCTCTCGGCAAGATGCATAAGCAGTCGGCAAGCAACTCAGCCCTGGCAATCGAGCCAAATGACGCCCAGCGCAAGTCGGCAGAGGCTCTGCTGAAGCAGGTTGACCAGGCCGGCCCGGGGGCAGCCAAGTTCAACGCCATAGATGCCGTCGCCAGGAAAGCTAAGGAGAGCGATCCTGGCACCCGAGCGGCGATAATGTCGTTGGCCCTGGCGACGATGAAGAATGAGGCTGTGGACATTCCCCTTCGCTGGCCGTACTGCTATGTGATCAGCCACTGCCGATACGAGCAGGGAGTGCCGGATCTGATCGAGTTGCTGCTCCATGATGAATCGGAGGTAATGCGAGGAGTTGCAGCCGAAGCCCTTGCGGACTTCAACGACTACCCCACTGCTCATGAAGCGCTTATGCAATCCGCCCGCACGGAAACCAACTCGACGGTTCGTGACGTGCTCAAACGCCGCTTGGGTTCAGGGATTCCCGCTCCCGGATCGGTTTCTCAATCCTCGAAGGCCGACGGATTGGACGAGACTCAGCGCAAGACGGCAGAGGCCGTTCTGAGCCAGATTGACCAGGCTGACTACGGGCAAGCCAAGTTCGATGCCATAGATGCCGTCGTCAGGAAAGTCAGGGAGAGCGATCCCGCAACCCGGGCTGCGGTGATGTCGTTGGCCCTTGCAAGGATAAAGGACAAGGGCTTGAATAGTGATCTGCGTTGGCCCTGCTGCTACGTGATCGCCCGCAGTGGATACGAGCAGGGCGTGCCCGATGTGATCGAGGTGCTGCTCCACGACGAATCGGAGACGATGCGCTCAGTGGCGGCCGAGGCACTAGGGCAATTGGGCAACAACACATTGGCCCATGATGCGCTCATGCAGTCGGCTCGCTCGGAAACCAGCCAACGCGTACGCCAGACGCTGGCTCGCTATTTGGGTAAGGACATGCCCGATCTCAAGCCGGACGCTGTGCCTCCTGAGCCAAGCTCAGCCCGTGGCGTGGAAGAACGGGCTCCCTCAGGACCGCCCAAGCCTCCACCCGGGCCTGCCAAGCCCGTCGCCAAGCCGCTGCCCTGGCCGTTCCCGGGAGACTACAAGGCCCAGCATCTTCTCAACAACTACCAGACCTGCACCGACGACTACATCCACGTTGCCATTGATCTCATGCAACCAACTGGGACGCCGGTAATGGCAGTCGCCCCGGGGTATGTAGCGGCCATATACTACAGCTCTGATCAGATGCACGACTCTTTCACCATAACCCCCGAAAAGGGCGGCGACAGGGGATGGGGCTACTGTCACATGGACCGAAAGACGTTCACCTTCAAAGAGGGCGATTTCATCGAGCAGGGCCAGGTCTTAGGGTCGTTGGTCAGATTCTCGCAAAGCGGCAAGGGGGAAGGAAGTCACCTTCACCTCGCTTACGTGACGTTAGGCAAGGGTCCGGCGGGGAGAGTGGATGCCCACAGCGTGCTGGATCCGCTCTACTTCTTCGACTGGAAAGATACTGAGTCGCCCGCCTTCCTGCCCTTGCGCTTTGTCTTGGACGGCACTACGCAGCAGTTCCCGGCTGACGCCGCCGGCGTGGTAACGGTTAAAGGCAAGGCCGACATTCTGGCCGCCATCACGGATAGCGCCTGTCCCGGCCAAAGAGAACTGCTGGGTGTGCCGGTGGTGATGCTTTCCATCAGTGACGGGACGCACACCATGCAGAAGGTCGTGCTCGATCACCGCGGTGACATCGGATATTGGAAGCAGGTCCAGCCGCTCTATGTTCCTCGTGAAGTCACAAGGAAACTGTTCAGTGTCGAGTGGAGCCCCTACTTCCAGGCCCTGAGGGTTACGAAGACGGACGGCGATGGGATAATCGAGCCGGAAGACGCCAAGGAGTGCTGGGACACGACGGCATTGGACAATGCGGGCAAACCTCTGTGGCCCAACGGCCAATACTCAGTGAACGTCTACGCCTGGGACCTCCTCGGCAACCAAGGGGTCGCCGGGGCGATAGTCCAGGTGAAGAACTGATCCGTTCCCTACTTCCCGACCTCCTCAATCTTCCCGTGAAGGCAGAGGTCGGGATGATGGCCATAATACTCGCCGCCGATCTCCAGCGCATCCGCCTCGCCGCCAATCACAAAGATGTCATCCCCATGCACCATGGCCATGGGCATGTTATTGTTGATCGGCAGGCTGTCCGCTCGGCCGAATAGGTCTCGCTTGGTGTCGTAAATGAACACATCGTTGAAGTACTCGCCCTTCCCATCCAGCCTTGAGGCGACGCCATACTTATCCCTGATCGTTCCATCCGGATTCGCTACCCGCCCATACTGAAAGCCACCCACCAGGATGATATACCTGTCTTTGTAGACAATGCTTCCGTCCGGGAAGTTGCCGCTGGAGATAGGAAGGTCTTTGATGCGGGTCCATTCGTTTGTCTTGGGATCGAATACCCAGTTATCAACCACCGATAGGTACTCATCGCCGGGAGGCATATTCGCGCCCCCTATGACGTAGATCTTGCCGCCGACTGCCGCCATGGCAAAGACGCATCTGGGAGTGCCCGGGCAATCGGGGAGCCGATGCCAGCCGGACTTCGGATTCCTGGTGTCAAGAACCATGAATCGCTTTCCGAGTCCTTCGTTCTTGCCGTTTCGGTCGGTATTGGTGGAGAATTTCTCGTAGTCATAGTCAGCTCCCCCAAGGACATAGACCTTGCGGTCAAGAGACGAGATGCCGAACATGGAAATCGGCCAGGGGAGGGGAGGCAGGCTCTCCCAGGTGCTGCCTGATAGTTTATAGCCGTCGGTATAGCAGTAGGGTTTCGAGTAGCTGAACCCTCCCCAGCAATAGAGCGCATCGCCAACCGGCAGGCATGAAAGTCCCTGTCTTGCATCCCCCGGGAAATCCGGTAGGTCAGCCCAGCCCTTGGCGGGGTCGGCAAGGTCGAGCGCCCACGCTTTCTTTAGGAAGCCTCTAGGGTAGTGGCCCGGCTTCTTGGCGTCGTCGAATCCCTGGCAGAATCCGCCCACCGTGATGAGCTTGCCGGCGACTACTCCGCCATCGCTATCCTGGAATCCCTGTGGCGGATTCGGGTATCTCTCCCACGTTACTTTGAGCATAGGCTTGAGGTCTCCCTGAGGCCCAATCCGGTAAACGGCCTTCGACCCCTTGATCTCCCCATACGCCGCCTCGATCTGCCCATTCCGATTGTCCAGCCGGACGCCGGTTCGCTCCAGCACAATTCCCTTGGGTTCGAGGACTTCGAACCTCACCGAGCCGTCGCGCATTGAGAGATTGAGGGCGTTCTTCTCCATGACGATGTTCGCCTCCTCGAGGCCATCAAAGACGAGCATGGGGTAGTAGACCCGCATGGTCTTCGCGCCCTCGATGGAGTCCTCAACCGTCACTCCTGATGGTTCGACAGTCACGATCTCGGTGACCGTCACTCCCTCGATCTCATAGGTGAGCTTGAACTTGGTCTGCCCCAGAATCTCGATCTTAGGTTTGACCTCGGTATCCGCCAGCCGATGCCATTCGCCCGACGCATCCTGCCACGCAGGGCCGACGGCAAGGCGCTCGCCCCCCAAATCCTCCTTGGTCTTGGGATCGAACTTGTGGACGACACCGTCCGACGGCCCGATTTGAGGGTTCCCACCCTTGAGGTGGATTCGAATGATGCCGGTCGGGTTGAACCGAAGATCGCCTGTCGTGTCATACTCGACATAGGTGCCCCCGGCATTCGCAAACAGCATGTGGAAGTCGTCCTGAATCGGCACGACGAACCCGCCGACCTCCGCCGGGCACGGTCGCTCCTTGACCGACTCGTCGGCGTAGAGGTATGCGACGGCCATCAGCCAGCATGCGAGGAGGTTGTACTGCGACTGCGCCGAGTATCGCTCATAGCCGTGACGCGCCTCGGGTGGATAGCGGTTCTTCACCACATAGGCCGTCCCATCCGACTTCAGCCATCGCCGCATCGAGGTCAGCGACAAATGAGCCGCCCTCTTGAACACCCCCGCCTCGGCGAGTTGTTCCTTGCGCGCATACTGGGCGGCATAAATCTCGTAGGTCACGCACATCTGCGCCTCGTTCCAAACATGCTGAGCGCTCCGCCCGCCGGTTGGGCATTCCCCGAACGGCGACTGCATGAAGAGGGAGGTCCATGCTCCCCGCCAGAGGTTCTCCCGGTAGAAATCCAGCGACGGCCCATGATATCCCTCACACAGGATGCTCGCCAGGAACTGGCGCGAGAACTCATCGTAAACCATCGGCAGGCCGGGATTGTCCCGGTACATCCCCGACTTGTTAAAGTACTGCTTGTGGTGCGCCAGGTGGGTCTCGACGAAATCCTTGTCCGCCTTGGGTCGCAGATACTCGCCCGCCAGCGCGACGATATTGTGGTTGTAGCATGCCTTCTTGCGCCGCAGATTGTCGGGGTACAAGGCATAGGGGTCAATCTCGGACAGCTTCTTCTTCCATCCCTCGATCTGCTCATCGGGCACATGGCCCTTGTACAAATCGAGCGCCAGCACGACCGGTTGGATGAAGAACTCGCCGTGATTCTGAGCGCACCGGTTCTCATGCATCTCATCAACCGAGCAGCTCATCGCCTTCACGCCGCTCGCCAGCACCTCAGGATCGCGGTTATACCCGCTTGCCGCCAGCAGCGCGACCGACAGCGCATAGCATGGGGTCGAATACTGCCACTCGATCTTCTCCACGGGGTCAATGATCGCCCCATTGGCATCCTGGCACTTGCGAAAGTAGGCGACTTCGCCGTCAATGATCTTGAGATAGTCCTTGCCGGTCAGCCCCGAGTCTTTGAACTCGAAGGTCGCCTGGCGTTTCATGAACTTGCTGATCTGCTTCTCGAGCGGATGGCTGGTCTTCCCAGGCATGATATCCGCCGCCGGCCTGAACGAATCCCCGGCAGCGGACATTCCGACCAGCAGAATGATTAGCATGGTGATGAGCGTGTCTGCAAGCATACTTCACTCTATCCCTCTAACTGATCGTTTGTCAACGTGTTCCATATTCACCTTGTCTGCGTCGGGCTGAAGAGCCGACGCTACTAACCCATGAGACGGCTGAAGCCGGCTTCAAGTGTGGCTTCAGCGCCCTTCCGGTTTGCCAGCGCCAGACATTCATCTCGGCGCGTTCTTTGTGATAGATCCTGACCCCTACGGCTACTGAGGGGACACATAGATCGGACTAGTCCAGGCCAGGTTGCCGTCGGATTGAGTGACCCTCACCCAGTAGGCCGCCGACCGCTGATCTTGATCAACGAACTCAACGCTCACACAATGCTCGCTCGCGAGAGGCAGTGCCTCGAAGGTTACATGGAGGCCGACGCCTCCCAGGTCTGCCCTCACAGGCAAATCGGTCGCTCTGACTTCGGTCTCAAGGAGCGGGCACTCAAAGTGGATGACGGCGCTCTCCGGGTTTGCCAAGGTCAGGATCACTCCGTCGTCGTCCCCCGCCGTGCATGAGCGCCAGGTCACGCGATTCCCCTCCAGGCTCACGGTCTCGGCGGGCGAGTCCATGGCATACGGCTCGGCCGCCAGGATCTCGCTCCCGCGGACCTCCAGGAAGCTGTCCCATTCGGCATTCCGGCCTCGTCCCCGAATCCTTGCCCCGCCCCAGGAAATGCGTATCCGATTGGCCGAGCGCTCGATCTTCTCCGGCCATGACGCCAGCAGCTCTATGTTTCGGAACAGGTCAATACGCTCGATCGGGGCAGTGCCAATCGCTCGTATGCTTATATGCCGAGGGCCTTTGGCTCGGTATTCCTCTCCCATAACATGACCATCGCATGAAACCCGAAGCATCATTCGCTGGCCCGTTGTTGCATAGCATCGCCTTGCCCTCAGTGCCTCGAAGATCGCCCCGCGGGTGAGTTCCTTCGCATACACGCAGGTCAGTCCGCCATACCAGCCGAAGAACGACCGCCCCGGGTAACTCGCGCCCGGGCGCCCCTTATGGTCATCGCTTCCCGCGCAGAATCCCACCTTGTACCCCATCTGAAATGCGTCCTCGATCATCCACTCGAACTTCCCCCACGCCGATGCCACCTCGATCAGCGGCTCGATCTCATCATCATGGAACGCCAGGTTTGCCGGCCGACCGCCCACATGAGCGACGACGATTCCGTCCGTCCATTCCAATCGGTCGAAAAGCTGATGGGCGTCATTTGCCTCGTTCTCCGGAGGCGCATCCGGCGCTTGCCAGCGGCTCGAACGGAAGATCTCCGGGTCGTCCTCCAGGAAGTGAACGTTCCTGTCGCCGCCGTTCGGATGAACCGCCGACCACTCGTACCCCGGGATGGTGATGAACCGCCCCGGCTCGTGAAACTCCGCCGCCGTGTCCTTGACCCTCCGCCAGAACTCCGGCGTGATCTGGAAGTCGTTCCCCTGATGCCCGCAGAAGTCGAGGAACGCCCAGTCGCGGGCGAAGGTCCAGTAATCCTCGATTGAGTTTGTCCCGATCGTCTCCTCGCTCTGCCCATGGAGGTCGCCCCAGAGTGGTCGGTATTCGCTGGATTCAGCAGTCACCTCGATCGGTGGAGAGATCGCAGTCAACTCCCCAAAGCTCGCGCTGATTCGGATGATCACTGGCTCGTGGGCAACTATGCCCTCAATTCGCCCAAGCGAGGCTGAGTCCGGCAGCCCGGTCAGTTTGGCCTCTGAACGCAGATTAACCCTTCCCTCGAAATCCCTGCAAGGATTCCCCCATATGTCCTCCAGCTTGACCCCGAGCCAAAACGGCTCGCCGACCACCGCCTCCGTCGGCGAAACCAGCACCAACTCGGCGGGTGGACCGTTGACGATCTCCAACTCCGGCTGCTCCGGCAGATCGAGGAACACGCCCGCCCCAAAGCAGTCCACCGCCACCCGAAACTCGAATGTCCGCTCGCAGAACGTCTGAGCCTCCGAATTGTGGAGGGTCAGCGTGACGGTGTCTCCCGGCGCGAGGGCATCGTCCAGCACGTCAATGACGATCGCCTTCTGCCACGGGCGGTAGTAAGCCTTGCGGTCGAAGCGGGGCTTCAGTTTCGAGATGCCGGTCGTAGTCACGCTGAAATAGTTGAGCGTCGATGGGTCGGTGTTCTGAGGTGTGCCCCAATCGCTCGCGAAGCGCATGGCGATCTTAATCGTCCCGCCGTCGTCAAACCCCAATGCGCCCACGTGGTAGGTCAGCCGCCAATCACCGATACTTCCGGCGATCACCGGCCCTGACGGCTCGATCTCCACCCAACCAAGCTCGATGCGTCCATACATGCCCTAGTATTCCCGCCCAATGATGACGCTTCCTTTGCCGACGAGGATTCTCCGCTATTCGCAAGGCCCGTGGTCGCAGGGATTCGCGCCGGAGGCCAGAGTTCCGTCCAGATATGCATTCACTATCTCGGATGGAGAAGCAATTGGTGCGCCTGCAAAGACATCCACGCCGTTCTGTGCAAACAGGTCCCTTGCCCGTCCGCCCACTCCCCCGGCGATGATGATGTCAGCGCCTTTCTCATGAAGCCATCGAGGGAGCAAACCAGGCTCGTGCGCCGGCGCAGGGATTCTCTCCGTTTCTACGATCTGTTTTGTAGCCGGGTCGACGGTCACAATCGTGAATTCTTCGCAGTGCCCGAAATGAGGGCATAGCAAGGCGCCCTGTGTTGGAATCGCGATCTTCATTTGATTATCCTTTCGTCTGTTCGAGTTTACTGGAAACGGCATCCCAGAGAGACCTTATGTCGGCGGCGGCGATGCTGTCGCCGTATTCAACCACACTCTTGCCGGCGATCTGTGCCCTGGTGACCTGCGTGTCATAGCGGATCTCGCCGATGAAATCAAGCCCCCTCTTATGGCTCAGCACCCGGATCCCGGCGGTGACCTCAGGGTTGATATCGCTTTTGTTCACGCATACGACGGTCGGGATGCCGAAGTGGCCGGTGAGATCGGCAACCCGGGCCAGGTCGTGCAATCCCGAGAGAGTCGGCTCGGTGACTATCAGCGCCAATGTCGCGCCGGTGACCGACGCAATCACCGGGCATCCGATTCCCGGCGAGCCGTCTATGATCACCAGGCCAACTCCCTTCTCCTCGGCGATCTCCTTGGCCCTGCTGCGGACGATCGTGACGAGTTTGCCCGAGTTCTCCTGGGCCATGCCGAGCCTCGCGTGTACCATCGGGCCGTGCCTCGTATCTGATACGTACCACTCGCCGTTGACGCGGGAGGAGAAGTCCACCGCATCCGCCGGGCAGAAGTGGGCGCACAATCCGCATCCCTCACAGGCGATCTCATCCACCAGGTAGGTCTTGGCGATCACATCGTTCGCCGGGCCTTCGAGCCGGATGGCGTCGAACCGGCAGACCTCCTCGCACTTACCGCAGCCGATGCAGTTCTCGGGGAGAATCCTTGCCGACTTCCCACCGACGAAGTTCTCTCCGCTTATGATCTGCGGATTGAGGACCAGATGGAGGTCGGCGGCGTCCACATCGCAATCCGCAAGCACCTTGTTTTGCGCCAGGGCGGCGAATGAGGCGACCACGCTGGTCTTGCCCGTGCCTCCCTTGCCGCTTATCACCGCCAATTCGCTGATCATGACCCCAGGCTCCACTGCATCCCG
>DASRZD010000235.1:0-3916 GCA_035686805.1 Armatimonadota bacterium | reverse complement strand
TGTTACGGATAGAGTACCATTGCTCAGTGAGACGCTGGTGGGATACTTGTATATGCTATCGAACTCACCAGCACCTTCGGGAAGCGAGGATGGGAAAGTCGCCACGAAATCGCCGGTGCTATTCACGTTCGGCCCGGTGAGCGTGCCGTTGAGCTCTCCCCTCGTGTAGTGCTCAGGATCTGTCCCGGTGGTGCTGACAGTGCCGCTGAACGTGACAGGTGTCGTAAACTCCGAGTCTTCCAGGCTGATCGTGGCAGTGAACGACGGATTGGCATCCGGGGGGCCCTCCTGGAATGCGTCTGCGGAAATGGTCGCCACATAACTCTCCGCAGAGTCTTCAGACGAGGTCTGGGTGACAGTCCATATCCCGCCGGAGAGTTTCGCCGTAACTGTGATTGTCTCCCCATATTCTGCAGTGATCGTTATCTGGCCGGGTATGTCATTGGCGTCGTCGTCTACCAAGACGAGCTTGTTGCCATCCAGGACACCGTCTACTGTATATCCCTGGCCGATTGTCAGATCGAAGAGCGCGACCTGCTCGCCACCGTAGTCCATATCTCCGCCTAAGACGCGGAGCATCCAATACAGGCGCGCTATGAGGACGCTGTACACATCCATAAAGTCTTTATCTACCAGGTTGTAGATGTCCTCAGGCTCCTGAGTCGCAATCGTTTCCACGGAAAGCCCGGCTTCCTTGATCTGCTGAACGGCGTTCTTCGCCAGGGCCACGCCGTTGGTCTCCGTGGGAACCGTAATGTCAGGGGCGTCATCGCCCAACCCGTCAGGCTGTCCGAATGCCGTGTCGGAACCTTGGAATATCGGTCCGCCAAGCGAGAAGTCTGCTCCGGCATTGCCCACCACCCAATCCTGAGCGTTGGCCAGGACCGAGTTCCAGACATACTGGCTGACGGCCTGCATTCTGTAGCATTGCTGAGCAATGATTTCCGAAGCAATAGAGGTCGCTGGATCAACCTCATATTCGCCTCCGTCAATCGGTACGCTCGGGATGATGAGCGATAGCCGGTATGGGTCCTCGCCTTGCGTACCCGTGATGACGACTACAACAGTCATTCCACCCGGGACTTCGTCCAGCGTAATCTTGCCCTCGGCATCAAGAGTTCCGCTCGCCACAACATCGCCGGTAAGGAAGTTGTAAACGGTGACTGCGCCGCCCTCATCGAGTGGAGAGGTAACGTCTATCGCCCGGCTGGATGCGGATTTGTCTGATACCGCATCCGTGTCAGTGTAAAGAGTGAGCGATGCTCCTACCAATTCATCGGAAGTGCCTCCTCCTCCGCAGCCGGCTACTAGGGTCAGCAGAAGCAGAAAACCTACTGCGTACAACACAGCCCTTGTTCTCATAACGATTTCTCCTTTCTGGAATTGCCCGGGGCCCAGTCAACTACCGGGAAGGATACTAACCACTCTATTCACCATGGACGGGCAGTTTCCTTCTTAGGAAAGACAATACTTGATTGTCCTACCTACTCGGGGCATGCTATAATCATGGCGGGGTCGGAAAGTGACGGAGCGAATCAAGGCCGAGAATCTCTGCAAGCGCTATGGACCGGTACTGGCACTGGATGATGTGTCCCTGACTGCCTATGCCGGCGAGTGCTTCGGCATCTTCGGGCTGTCGGGCTCGGGCAAGAGCACTCTCATGCGCGTGCTGGCGGGCATCGAGAGCCCGAATTCAGGAGCAGTCTCCGGCGGAGCGTCAACTCTATGCGCTCAATTCCCTGTCACAGAAGAAGCGCTATCCCCATTCGAGGCGCTTTGGTTCTACGCGGTGATGTACGGGATTCCGAAAGGCAAACGGCAGAATGCCGTCCGGGAGGCGCTGACTTTGGTCGGCCTCGATGCGGAGCGCAATCGGCGGATCAAGAAGCTCAGAGGCGGCGCTCGAAAACTGGTGGAGATTGCTCGGACACTCCTCTCGCCTCACAACCTGCGGCTGCTCGATGATCCCATGGCCGGCCTGGACTTCAATATCCGCCCGCGGCTCTGGGAGCATTTGCTGAAGATCCGCTCACGTGATAAGGTCACCATCATCGTTGCGACCGCTCGCTCGGAGGATGCCGAGCTCTGTGACCGGATAGCGCTTCTCCATGAGGGACGAGTGCTCAGCATCGGCACGCCCGCCCAACTAAGAGGCCTCACTGGCCCTGAGGCGCTGGTGATCAAGCCCCTGAAGGCCGAGAAATCGCGCAAGCATCGAGGCTGGTCGGGAGTCCTAAGCAGGGAACAGGACGACTCCTTGGTCGTTGAGATCGGCCCTGAGTCCAAGCCCTTCGAGCTGCTCCGCGAGATTTCGGGCGATATTGCCGGTGTGAGGATGAAGAACCGGACTCTCGACCAAGTGCTGAGCGCCATCATCCGAGGAAGGGCGAGATAGTGGACCAGATCCTCACGATTTGTTCTTTTCAATGGAAGTTGTACTTGAGAAACAGGCGTATTGTTCTGTTCATCCTGGGGTACCCCGTCCTATGGGCCATTTTGGCGCATGATAGGCAATTGTTCGTCTTAACCCTTGCCATGTCCCCGTTTTTTCTCAGGAGCCTGAAGAATGAAGCAGACCCAGCTAATCTCTCAAAACCGCTCCTGAGACATGTGGCCAGGACAATAGCCATGTTGCCTATCTTCCTTCTGCAGTTGGCGCTTTATGCGGGTACCGTGATGCTATTCAGAGAGGGTGTTGTCCCGACTGTTCAATGGGTAGTCTTCGCACTGGCGGTTGCCATGATTGTGACCTTGCTGACCGGAGTATTCGCAGATCCCTGATGGGTTGCATGGCAAATAGCGGTGTGCTAAACTGATGCCCGGAGCACTCAGTACTCCAATACTCTCCCGCTTTCCAGCGGGATCCCGTCCGAAGGCGGGACAGTACTCCATAAACGAGGAGCAGTAGATTGGCGAAGAAAGATACGATCGGCATTGGCGTGATCGGAGCAGGCATCGGCCGCCTGCACATCCAGGGCTATGCCCAGTGCCCGGAGGCGAAGGTCCTGGCGATCTGCGATGTGAACGAGGAGCGGGCCAGAAAAGTCGCGGACGAATTCGGCATCCCGAACGTCGTCACGGACTGCGAGAAACTTCTGAAGCTGCCGGGCATTGACGCAGTGAGCGTCTGCACCCCAAACTACCTCCATGCGGATATGACCATCGCAGCATTCGAGGCCGGCAAGCACGTGATCTGCGAGAAGCCGCTTGCAATGAGCCCCAAGGAGGGCGAGGCAATGGTGGCCGCAGGCAAGAAGGCCAAGAAGATATTCATGACGGCCTTCAACAACCGATTCCGCGGCGATACCCAGGTGCTGAAAACGTTCATCGAAAAGGGCGATCTGGGGGACATCTACTTCGCTAAGACCGGCTGGATTCGGCGGAAAGGCATCCCCGGCATGGGATCATGGTTCACGACCAAGTCGAAGTCGGGCGGCGGGCCGCTGATTGACATCGGCGTGCACGTGCTCGATCTCACTCTCTGGCTCATGGGCAACCCGAAGGCGGTGACGGTCACCGGCTCCACCTATGCCATGTTTGGGCCGAAGGGCGAGGGCCGGGGCGGATGGGGAATCGCCGAGAAGGGCGGCTTCGACGTCGAGGATCTGGCGGCGGCGTTCATCAAGCTCGATACCGGGGCGACGGTCACGCTCGAGGCAAGCTGGGCATCCCACATCAAGGGCGACGTGATCTATACCAACCTCATGGGGACTAAGGGCGGTGCTGAGCTGGATCCGCTGCGGGTCTACAAGGATATTCATGGCGCGCCGGTCGAGATAACCCCGGCATTCCCAAACCAGTCCGGCCACCTAATGGAGATCAAGCATTTCGTGGACTGCCTGGTCAATGGGAAACAGCCGATCTCCACGGGCGAGCATGGTTTGGAGATCACGCGGATACTGGATGCGATCTACAA
>DASRZD010000234.1:0-4007 GCA_035686805.1 Armatimonadota bacterium | reverse complement strand
CGCGGCCGCATGGGTGCCACGCATGCCCTTCATCTCCTTGAATCGGCCAAGAAAGACATTCTCCCCCACACTCATCGTGTTGACCAGATTGAGCTCCTGATAGATGATCGCCAATCCGCTCAGCATCGACTGATGCGGAGTGATGTGCTCGATCTGCTTGCCATCGAAGACTACCGTGCCGCTGTCCTTATGGTAGACACCGGACAGAATCTTCATCAGTGTCGATTTTCCGGCTCCGTTTTCGCCCACGATGCCGTGAACCATTCCCCGTGCAACGTCGATCGAAACGTTGTCCAGAGCCTTCACACCAGGGAAGGACTTACTTACCCCCCTGATTGAAAGTATGACTTCCGCGCTGCCAGTTTCCATGAACCAATCCTCGGCTGAGATTCCAGACCAAGGTCTGCTCCGCCCGAAAGCGGAACAGACCCTCTACGCTAAGATTCTTTTACCACTCGGGAGGATCGAAGGAGGCGATCGTATCCTTGTCAACTACAGTGAGGGGCACGTAGTTGATCGGATCGACCTTCTGTCCTGCCACGACGGCCTTTGCAAGCTCCAGGTCTTTCTTTGTCATGACCACGAAATCCTGCGCAATGCTGACAGCCTGGTCACCACTCTTTACCTGGTAGTAGCCGGCGCGGTTGCCGTCCACGCCCACAATGTAGAGGCCCGTCAGACCGGCTGCTTTCGCCGCCTGAATGACACCGGTTGCACCGTTGTCCCAGTGGACGAATACACCCCGGATCTCCTTGCCGTACTTGACGATGTCGTTCTCCATGATGGTCTGAGCCTGGTCGGTCGACCACTGCTGGCACGCCTGGTAATCGAGGACCTGGATATTGCTGCCCTTGATCCCCTTGTCGCCGTTGAAACCGTCATGTCGCTTGATCTGCGCGTCGTGACCAGCCTGGCCGCCGATTTCCACGATCTTCGCGCCGTTCGGGAAATGTTTGATGAACGCCTGGGCTGCCTGCTGGCCGGCCATGGTGTCGTTGACGCCCGCGTAAAAGTCACGGTACTGCTGGTTCGCCGGCGCGAGGTCGGAGGAGAACATACCTACGATCAGGCCCGCCTGCTTTGCCTTAATCAGGCTTGGAACGATCGCGTTAATATCGTTAGGGTTGAGAAAGATAACCTTGAACTTCTGGGCAATACAGTTCGTAACGATCTGTGACTCGGCCTGGGTGTCGCCTTTGGCGTCGAAGGTGTACATGTCGAAGCCATATTGCGCGCCAAACTTCAGGAACTGCTTCGCGGAGAACGCCTGCGATTCGTTGGCCATGTTCGAAACGATGAACGCAGCCTTCACCATACCTGCTGCGCTCCCTTGACTGCTCGACTTCGACTCGCCCGCCCCGCTGGCGAATGCGCCAAAAGCGACCGACACGAGCAACACGATGCCGACGGCCAAAGCCCTCTTCATCTTCGTCATACCGTACCTCCATTGATTCCAAGTTGCAAATGAAACTCTATAAGTTTCATTTGCAACTAAAGATCATCATATACCAATTGGTCTATCTGTCAACAAATTTCGTTGCTTCAGCGGGGAAAGCCGCTGTCGAATCGCGGTCTTGTCGAGTTCGTCGGTACGATTCGCCCCGCGTGCGCGATCTGCGACCGGATTCTGATGTCCGGAGGAAAGCCGCAAGCACTTACGTGGACGCCCGTCCAATCATATGAATGTATTGATTGTTTCGGATATCCTCTTTATGGTTTTCATATATCATTCAATCCGTTTCACTTCCGGAATAGCGGCGGTTTCCCGCGGGGAGTAGCCTGAATATGTTATATCGAATCGTTCTTATTGGCGCTGGAAGCATGATGTTCGGCCTGGGTTCGGTGGGCAACATTCTGAAGAGCAGATCGCTCGAAGGAAGTACGATAGTGCTTCACGATATCGACAGCCGCGCGCTCGAGCGAGTCGAGCGTGTCGTGCGCCGCCGAATCGCCGAGAGAAACCTCCCCTTTACGCTCGTCGCTACCACTTCGCGTGAGGAGGCACTGCAGGGCGCGGATTTCTGCATAATCGCGATCGAAGTGGGCGATCGATATCGACTCTGGGAGCAGGACTGGCACATTCCCCAGCAGTACGGCATCCACCAGGTGTACGGTGAGAACGGCGGGCCCGGCGGGCTCTTCCATTCACTCCGCATCATTCCGCCGATCATGGACATCTGCGCCGACATTGAGCGCATCTGCCCGGACGCGTGGGTGTTCAACCTGAGCAACCCGATGACCCGCATAACCCTGGCAATCAGCCGGAGGCATCCCCGGCTGAAGGTCCTCGGTCTCTGCCACGAGGTTGTCTCGCTCGCGGAGCATCTGCCGAAAATCCTCGACACGCCGTGGAGCAACCTCGAAATCAAAGCGGGAGGCCTGAACCACTTCAGCGGCCTCCTCCAGGCGCGGTACCGCGACAGCGGCCGGGACGCGTATCCCGACATCCGCAACCGGGCCGGCGCCTACTTTGAATCGCTGCCTGAAGGCTCGTACGAAAATCTGGGAGCGACCAAGGAGTTGCTCGACAAAGCGAGAGACGGTGCAGGCTCGAACGGAGCGCGAGAGGCCGGACGCCGACACGTCTGGCCCGAGCGGGAGCTCTTCAGGGTGATCCTCGAGAAGTTCGGTCTCTTCCCCATCACCACCGACAGCCACCTCGGCGAGTATGTGCAGTGGGCACACTCAGCGGTCGACCATAAGGGCATTCTCGACTTCTATACGTTCTACCGTTCCTGGTGCCTCGAACAGGTGCCGGAGTCGCGCATCAACGGCACCATGGAGATCGAGTACTGGCGGGATATCCCTATCATCGAGGGCATCGTGTCGGACTCCGGCCAGGAGGAGATGGCGGTGAACGTGGTGAACAACGGCCTTATCGACAACCTGCCGTCGGACATGGTGGTGGAGGTTCCCGCAACGGTGGACGCGAAGGGCGTGCATGGGGTGAGGCTCGGTCGGCTACCGACAGGATTCGCCGGCCTCCTCAGCAACCAGGTGGCGACGATCGAGCTTTCGGTGGAGGCTGCACTCTCCGGATCGCGGGAGCTGGCGCTTCAGGCGCTGCTCGTCGATCCGGTGGTAGACAACGCAGCAGCCGCCGAGCGGACCCTTGATGCCATCCTGTCTCTGCAGAGCGATTTTCTCTCCTACATTCACTGAACCGATATGAGCGTTAACAAGAGATGGGTAATAACCGATAGTCGCTCCTCGTTCTCGACCTCCGATTTTGCAATCCCGGGCGAGGAGCTCGGACTCGGTCCCGCTGCCTACTGCCGCAAACGAACCCTCTCCGGCGGCCGGCAAAGCGGCGTCGAAATCATCGAACTGTCCAACGGCGTCGTTACCCTGCGCATCTGCCCGACCCGCGGCATGGGCATCATCGACGGATCGTTCGGCGGTCCTGCCGGCGGTCCTCCAAACGGGCACACGCTCGGCTGGCAATCGCCGGTGCGCGAGATCGTCCATCCCGCCTACATCAATCTCTATGATCTCGGAGGGCGAGGTGCGCACTACGGCTTCAACGAGCTGCTCAACCGCTGCGGGGTCGAATGGTCGGGGGCGATGGGCGAGGACGAGGCTGTCGACAACATGGGCAACCGCACGCCGATCTTTCTCCCGCTGCATGGAAAAGTGGGCTGGACCCCCGCATCGCGGGTCGAGCTCGCCGTGTCGGACGGCGAGGTATGCCTCGAAGGCGACGTTCCGGAGCAGAGCGTCTTCGGCGTCAACTACCTGCTCAAGACCCGACTCACCCTGAGAGCGGGAACATCGCGCATCGAGATCAGGGATACGCTCTGCAATCTTGGCGCAATGCCGGGCGAGTATGAGATGCTCTACCATATCAACTTTGGCCCGCCCTTCCTCGAAGCCGGGAGCCGGTACTATGCGAACTATCAGCGCGTAGTCCCTCGCGACAGCTTCGCTGCAGCCGGTATGGGCAACCTGTCATCCTTCCCCGGCCCGAGCGCCGGTTTCATTGAGCAGGTATTCCTCTTTCGCGGTGC
>DASRZD010000233.1:0-2302 GCA_035686805.1 Armatimonadota bacterium | reverse complement strand
CCGGGCGGCATCTGCCTTCTTGGAGAGGGTGTCCTCTTCTCAGGTGATACCCTTTTCATGGACGGCGTCGGGCGAACCGACTTTCCTGGAGGATCTCAGAAGCAGCTTCTGGATTCCATTCGTGACAAGCTGCTTGTCCTTCCCGACGACACAATCATCTACCCCGGCCATGGTCCGGAGACCACGATCGGCCGTGAAAAGATCGAGAATCCCTGGCTCTAAGCCTTTACGCATTACGCATTACGAATTACGAATTGCGATTCGGGCCTGCCCGGTAAAAATACCTGCAACTTCCTCATGGCAGAATTGTTTGAACTATTGGGACATCGCAGATCCCGGACCGTCGGGACAATTCTGCAGAGGAGGAATTTGGAAGATGAGCTGTCAAAGAGTCCAGTCGCTGCTGTCAGCGTACATGGACGGCGAAACTGATGTGGCCGACACGCGCATGTTGGAGTCACATCTGGCCGGATGCGCCTCATGTTCGCACGAGCTTGCCTTGCTTCAGGTCACTGCAAGGATGCTCGCCATGGCATCGGAGGTCGAGCCGCCGAAGGCTCTGCTGGCGCAGATCGAGGCCGCAACAATCAGGCGACCTTCGGTCTGGCAGAGGGTGCTTGCGGCACTCGAGCCGATTCCGGCATACGGCCGATGGGCCGCCGCCACAACCGCCGCCGCGGCAATCCTGTTCGCGGTCCTTGTATCCAGGCCGCCTCACTACACTGCCCAGAGGCCTGCCTACCAGCCTCAGCCGCCGGTAGCCACTGCGCCTCAGATCGCAGAAATACCCATGCCACCGACAAAGAACATCGTTCGGCAGCCGGTGAGGAATATCCCGATGCATGGATATTCTCACGGCCGGCGACCAATGGTGGCCGGGGTACCGGCACACGTGCAAGTGGCGAAGTCTGCGCCTGTCAAGCCGGCAAGGGCTGTCAAACCCATAGAGACGAAGGTCGAGACTCCGATCCCGCCGCCGGTTACCCGGCAGTCTGCTGAGGAAGCAAGCGAGATCGCAGTTGCGCCAACGCCACCGCCTGCAAAGGAGATCATAATAGTCCGGGCCGCCGCCGAGCCGGTGAATCGCATTCAGCGGGAGAACGATTCGCTGGCCAGGCTGAGATCGGAACTGGCGGCCAGAAACAAGAGTAGAAGGCTACAAGTCAAAGCAGACCCCATCGTGGGTCACAAAGTATCAGTAGAACTGGCAAGCATTCGGTTCTAAAACTGAGCCCTTCAAAGGTTCTCTCCCGGAGGTCATCCGGGAAGGGGTGATTTGATTGAAGACGGCAAAGTTAATAGCAGCCGGATGCCTGCTGGCATATCTGATTAGCGGCATTCCTGCGTGGGCACAGGATTCCAGGGGCCTGGATTCTGTCAAAAGGCTGGAAGTGAACTTCCGGGCCGCAGAGACCGGTCAATCCACCGCAGCGCCTTCGCAGGACCGAGGCATTGCATCTGGCGACTTCATAAGAGGCAACGGATCGCGCGCGGGATACACGCTCTCCCACGGGGGAGTCGTCCCGAATAGCGAGTCGGTGACCGTTGACGGCAGCATCCTCTCTCGAAATAGCGGATATTCCATTGATTTCGCGAGCGGCAGCCTCGCGTTCGCCCAACCGGTACGCACAAATCAATTGGTCCACGTGACTTATCGCTATCTCGCGGATAGGGATCAGCAGCGCTCGGCGCTCGGCGCTCCCAGTTTCGCCCTCCAACTGACCCAGAATACCTCCCTCGGAATCACCTACGCCCAGGGCGTCGCGTCCGCCAACAATGCGTTCGACATGGTGACCTATGGCGCGAACCTGCAGACCAAACTGGGCGCGAAATCCACCATGATCAATCTGATGTACGTCTCCTCAGCGAGGGAATCCGGCCGGGTCGTTCCGGGCAGTCGGACCGAAGCGCCTGCTCCAAAGCCGAAATCAGACAGCTTATTCCTCCATAGCTCGGATCTCCAAAAAGGCAAGCTGGGTGTGCAGCTCAACTACCAGGACGTCGGCAAAGATTTTTCCGGCTTCACATCCATGAAGCAGCAGAATGCCGCCCCCAATGCGCTTCTTGCTCAACTGGAGAAGGAGAAGGGCCTTCGCCGACTCGGATTGATGGCGAAATATGACCTCGGGAGCGGCTCATCGAGCGGCCTCGGATGGAATCAGATCAAGGGGGAGACAGGGGACATCACTCGCCAATCCTTGTTCTACGGCAGCAGTCGGGTCAAATGGAACGTCGAGCTGCGGGAGATCAGCGAGGGCTTCGGCAGCCTGAAGGCCTTGACCGCGGAAGAGCAGGCGGCATT
>DASRZD010000232.1:0-2962 GCA_035686805.1 Armatimonadota bacterium | reverse complement strand
GATGTCAGTGGGTCGATGGAGGCTCCCGACAAGTATCCATTGCTGTGCGAGGCGACACGACGTCTTGTTGAGTCCTTGGATGATGCCGCTACACTGACTATCGTTCTGTTCTCTCACGGTCCAGACCTGGTGCTTTCGCGATCCCCTGCCGGTGAATGCAGGAGTAGATTGGAGTCTATTCTAGATCGCATTGATCGGAGTGGCGTTATCTTCGGGCATGCCACAAAGCTTGCACCAAGTCTGGCGATAGCTCTAAGCGAAACAAAAGCGTTCACACGGACATCGCCCTCGAGCGTAACGAGAATCTACGTGCTCACAGACGGCCGGCTCCACGATCCGAAGGAGTGTCTCGGCTTCTCGCCGATGCTAATCGACTCCCAAGCGGAGGTCAGTTCCTACGGCTTCGGCGGCGATTTTGAACTGGAGACGCTTCGAGAGCTGACGCAACGGTGTCGAGGAGGCACGGTCAAAGCTATTCTCGATACCCAAGATATCCTCTCCACCTTTCCTCACATTGCCAAGCTGAGCCAGAACATCGCCGCCACTGACGCAAAGCTACTGTTGGAGCTATCCGAGGATGTGATTCCTGGAGACGTCTTCGAATACCGCCCCAGAAAGCGGTACCTGGGCAGCGATGTGTATGGTCCGACCAGGGTGTTCGAGGCCGATATTGGCGCCCTGGAGATGCGCAGGATCTACACCTTCGGCTTTGAGGTGCGGCCCGGAGCGGTCAGCGACCTCAGCCACCAAATAGCGCAAGCCACGCTCCAATACCGGCGCTTTGACCGCCTGTTCGAGAAGACGAAACCTGTCGTGCTTCAAAGGACAGACGACGCTCGCCGCCTCCAGATGATTGACGATGAGGTGCACACTGTCTTCCTGATCCTTGAGTCCCTCCGTACCATGGACCCCCAGGCGCTACTGACGGCCTACGAGGCCAGGCTGAGAGTGTACCGGGAGGAAAGAAGAGACCCCAACATCATTAGAGTCCTGGAAAAGGCGATCAGCGAGTTGAAGCTGCATGGGTCTCTCGCCGCTCTGTCGGAATCGGAACTACGCAGTCTGGAAGCTGACGACATAACCACGATCGAGCCCTAGGATTTCGCGTTGCTCAAAAGCATAGGGTTGGTGAAGCCGGACGGCATTATTGACCGCACAAGGATGATCGAAATCATGACGGGCAGCGATGACTGGCTGAGACACATCATACAAGGGCAGACATGACCTCGATGAAGGTGGACTGGGCACAAAGGCACGAGTACGTGAAAAGGAAGCTGGCGGCGCACCACCTTCAGGGGCTGTTTGAGAAGCTCATGCCGATCATCGGCACTACGCTGAACGGGAGATGGGACATTCTAGGCCTATGTGATGTGGGCGGTCAAGGACTCATCTGGGCTGCCGGCGATAACACTGACGGAGGTAAGCTGGCCATCGTCAAGATGGCCTTTCTCCCATTCCACCAACAAGTAAGCTTCGGACTAACCGAAATAGAGGCGGCGAGGCGCAGGATAGAACACGAAGCCACCATCCTCAGAAGCTTCTCGGGGACGATTCTCCCTCAGTTATACGGCCTAGTCTACGCCTCCAATCCCCTACATCTCCCGCAAAGAGGTGAGAACGTCGTTGCGAACGAACCTTTTATCGTGATGGAATTCATGCAAGGCGAAACGCTTGACAGGCGGAGCAGGGCACTCTATCACCACGCGTCTCCACTATACGGGCGGTTGGAAGCCCTCGCTCTCCTGGCTGCCTGCGAGCTGTTGTCCTTCTTTCAGAGCATGTTTCGGAATGGCGAGGGGTATCTGTACGCTGATCTGCGGCCCAACAACATCCTCGTGTCTGAGGACACAAACCACCCTATCAGGCTTCTCGATGCCGGTTCTGTGGTCTCCGCCCATCCCCAACCTGGCAGAATCCCGCCGCATTCGCTAGCCTTCCTGCCACCCGATCACTACGCCGATTTCTCGAAGGGCCGCCACAGGTGGCCCACACCATCTTCGGTCATTTACGCCCTGGGCAAGACCTTGCATCAGGTACTGACCAATCGGGAGCCAATCCCCGGTGAGCATCCCAGTTTCATAGATCCTGTCCTGCAGTGCTATTCTGAGCAACTGGTGAAATGCGTTGACGGTATGATTTGCAGTCTGTACAACGACTTCGACTCATGGAGAAGCATCACAGAGAAGTTGATCCGCCTTCGTGTGGTATCTGGGAATGCACCATCCATGTGACGAGATTGGAAAACACGAAGATGAGGTTCCTGCTTGAGCAAGCAAGAGACCACTTGGAAGCCGGGCGCAGGCTCCACGCCGAAGGAGACTGGAAGCGCGCCCGCTACAATTATCTGAAGGCCTCCGAGTACCTCTTCAAGGCGGCCAAGCAGTCCAAAGGGCGACTCAAAGAGACGCGGACCCGACAGGCCGAGGAGTTGCTGGAAACGGCCCAGTCAATGGGGGCCAAGGCGCGAAAGGCCCGGGGCATCGGGCGGCGCGAGAAACTGCCCGTCGGCCTGGAAGAGGAAGCGGCCGGATGGATTGTGCTGGAGAAGCCCAACGTCACCTTCGACGATGTGGCTGGGCTCGACTCCGTGAAGGAGCAGATCCGCATCAAGCTCATCTACCCCTTCACCCATCCGGAGCAAGCAGAGAAGTTCGGCATCAAGAAAGGTGGCGGCATCCTGCTCTACGGCCCTCCCGGCACTGGCAAGACGCTCATCGCCCGAGCCACGGCAGCCGAGATCGACGCTGCCTTCTTCAGCGTCAAGCCTTCGGAGATCATGAGCAAGTGGGTGGGAGAGGCCGAGCAGAACATTGAGAAGCTCTTCCGCATCGCCCGCAGCTATGATCGCGCCATCATCTTCGTGGACGAGGTGGAAGCGCTGATACCCAAGCGGCGCAGCAGCGGCTCTACGGTGATGCAGCGCGTGGTACCACAGATCCTGGCTGAACTGGAGGGGTTCGAC
>DASRZD010000231.1:0-5171 GCA_035686805.1 Armatimonadota bacterium | reverse complement strand
CACGCCGGTCATCACCACGCGACCGTTTCCCCCCGTCTCTTTCTGATAGTTGCAGCAAAAGCGAGTTGTGCGACACGGCATCATCTTTTTGTGCCGAATCAATTCCCACATGGTCATCTTTGGTCGCTGTATCTCGACGTCAGGCTGAGTCTTCACATGCCGCACTAGCTCGGGCGCGTCGCAGGTCGTCAGGCTGTGGTGGGCATCGAACTTCACGCCAGATCGTCGTGCGAGGTCCAGGATGACGTCTGAGTCTTTGCCACCAGAGTAGGCGAGATAGTAGCCGTCCTGTGGCTCGAAGGCTTTGAGTCGTTCGATGGCCCGGTCTACGATATTTCCGAAAAGATCGTTCATGTGTCCGTCTCCTCGGTCAGCAGGGCGGCGATTTCGCAGGCCTTTGCATGGCCATTGTTTGCCGTCTGACCGCAATACGGACAATCATCTGTGCCAGACAGACCGTTTATATTGCTCCATTCCAGATCTCTCAGCATCGCCACTAGCTTCTCGTGCTGGTTGATCGCCCGGGCGGCGTACTCTGCCTGCTTGTCGGAGATGCTTGGGATAAATAAGAATATCGATTCGTCCACTGGTTTCATAAATGGATTCTTGGTCTCACTCATGGCTTCTCCTCTTTCAGCAGGGCGGCACTGGGTTTCTCGTCAGGCATGGTCGAATCCTTTAAGGCCCCGGCCACCCGCCGGGGCCCGTGAAAAAGCAAATGTAAATCGAAGGGTCTCCGAAAAATCCTGCTACTTTTGTACGGTTTAAGCTCATGTCACTCACTTCTGTTCGGCTCCGTCGTCCATAGCGCCCCTACGTGAATAACGCCTGCTCTCGGTGGCGTGAGAGCCGCACACTGCACACGCTGTAACCTGGATGGTGGCGGTGGCTTTCATGTCTCTCTCACCTCAAACTTTGTCATGGGTTGGCCTTGAAAAATGCCTCCGCGAAGCCGGGGGGCGTAACAGAACGAATAGCGGCTCGGTTGGCACATTTCGACATGGTGTGGAATTTACTGCCCTGAGTTGCAGGTACAGGCGACAAGGCCAAGTCAGCAAAAATACCCCATAGCCCCGTCTTCTTGGTATATGGATCTCCGAAATCACACGGATCGAACCACATTCTTGGGCTGCCAATGAACCTGGATAGCCGACCAACAGGATTTTCTATTGCCCACCAAGTCGGCTGGGTAACGTGTACTATTCGCAGACACGCATCTACTACACTCAGGGCATCCAATAGCGCTGTGAGCCCTTTTTTCTTCCACCACCTTGCCCCGGATGATGCCAGGTCAGTACATGGAGGTGCCGCCAGAACCCCGTGTACGCGATTTGGCGGGCGGTACAGTCTCACATCATGCTCTGGTAGCGTTACGAGGCGGACATCGTAGCCTGCATCCTTGTAGGGCCTGCTCCATGCCCCGGTTCCGCCACAGAGATCGAGGATAATCCTGTCTTTCATCTCTCATTTCACCTCAAACTTTGCCTTGTCCGGCTCTCAGAAGGTTTCGGGAAATTCTTCACTTTTCGGCGCCATGGTCTCCGCACGCTTGGCAAAAATGAACTTCGATGGACATGGTTGGGTATTCGTCCGGGTCAAAGGGCATCGCTACGGCTTCTCCTCTACCAGGACGTAGTAGCCGCCGCCTCTGGGCATGAAGCCCGTCTCTTTGTACCCCTCCATAAGCAGCTTCTGCTGCTGGCGCATGGTCAGGATCGGCGGCTCGGGCGGCTCCACAACGGGCGGGTCGATAGGGACGCACCCCAGGAATAGCAGGGCAATGGTGGCTAAAAATAATGCGGCTCGACGTTTCATTGTGTCCTCCTGTAAATGGGCTCGCCTCCAGGCCGGCGGGCCCTGGATGAATCAACTGTCTCTGTCGCAATCAAAATGAACAAGTTTCTCATAGGTGCGTCGCCACCTGGAGCTGCGCTCAGGCATCCACCTCCTTCCTGTTGGATCAGTGACATGGATACGGATCGACATCCCCGCGAGCTATGGCTTCACTGGGCGGGGTCTCGAATTTGAATTGAATGGCCCAGGCATCAGCACGCAAGTTGTCCCGCTTAGACTTGGTTTTGACAGCCTTGAGGTGATAGGCCCACCAGCGGTCGCGATGTTTCATGCGGATTCTGGCCTGTCGTTGAGGGTCAAAGACCCAGTCATGGGCGCGGACCAGAACAATTGCCAGTGCGTCCCACATGATGTTGACTATAAACTGCTTCATCTTTCAGTCTCCTCTGCAACCGACCACCTTGCGCCGGAGCTTTTCGGGATCGTGGATGAGTAGTTTCTTGCCCCACGGGCACGTCGAGCTGACCGGACAGGTCGGGCACGGTGATACGCCTCCTTCGATACATGGCGGCGGCTTCATGTCTTGTCCTCTTTTCCTAAAATGCCCGGCCAGCGGGAACGCATCACCGGCCGGGCCGTAGCGGAGTGAGTCTATCAGAATTCCAGGCAAGCCCCGAACCATATTTCCAGACCGCTCGTCTGCATCGGGTCCAGTGCCTCTCCGGTCTCGACGACGTTATAGATGATTTCCAGCGCTGCCGGCCCGGCGGCGAACCCGGCACCTACCGCTCCAGACAGTGGATCTCCGTCCGGGGTATCGGCGTAGACGAGTTTTCCGATCAGGTAACTGCTGGCCTGAATCGTCTCAGGTAACTCCAGCCAATCTCCGATCCCAGGCAACCAATCGGCGACGGGGATACTGGCGTTCGGATCGACGAACATCTTGATGTATCCGCCCGCCCCCCAATCGGCACCAGAGAGGTCCTCGGTGAACCATTTGGCCAGGGCGCCCACCTCCCACGCCTCGCCCACTGGAATGCCTACGCGGCCCTCCAGTTGGTCTGTGGCTTCGTTGGTCAGCACCCCTACTCTAACCTCGGCGAGACTGGCACCTGGAACCACCAAGACCCAGGCCAAACACAATACTGCGATTGCCTTCCATGACATGATGTTCTCCTTACAAAAGAGGTTGGATTACTTGTTCCTAGCATTGGTGTATCCGGCAGTGACCCGAGGCGCATGCGGGACACTGGGTTGTGTAACCTTCTTCCTGGGGCTTCTCGGCCTCGGCCTGCGCCAGGGCCGCCTCGCAACTGGCCTTGAGGGTTTGAAGTTCTTGCTCGGTGAGTTCCAGGATGAACCTCTGTATCGGCCCCCGGAAAGGATTGCCGAGAGGCGTTCCCGGTACGGGTACACTATACGTTTTCTCGGTCATCGCAGATGTCTCCTTTCAGGAGATATTATGGCTGGTTCAATTCCTTGAGTTTCTGTGTGTAGGTTTCGAGCAGTTCCCGCAACTCGGGCCGTCGCCATCGCTTCGGCGCCTCTTTATTCTGACGCTTGATCTCATCGAGGTAAAGGATAATGTCTGGCCCATAGCGTTTGACGAGATAGGCGGCGTACCCCGTTGCATTGCCATGGCGAAACCGATTGCAGGCGGTACATTGTGGATGGACGTTTCGCTCGTCATAGCGGAGTGCGGAGCATCCATGGATATAGTGCCCGGCGTCAAGCTTCTTCCAATCGTGGACTTGTCCGCACGAACAGCACGCCACCCAGCCTCCCGTTGCCACCGCCGCCCGGGTGCGGACGTACCGGTTAAACACATCCTGGACCTTCTTGAGTAACTTCGCGGTCGTCAGTGCGCGTTTCGGCTTCTTCTTTGTGGCCTTCTTCTTCGCGATACGACGAATGGGAGAGCGATTCAAGCCGGTCTTGGCTTTCAGTGCGGTCTTGCGTTTGAGCGGCGTGCGTTTCATTATGGCTCCAGGACGGCCCAAGGAAGCTACTTGTCGCGATATACCTGGTCCCAGTAGAATCGGACGCCGGGAATGGTCTGCTCGGGATCATCGACCCCCTTACGGTCCTTGGCAAAGCCGCCCTCTATCCGGCGTAGTTCTGCACTGATGACGCCAAGGTTCGGCTCTTTCTTCCAGTACCCAGCAGGGAGCAGATCAACGTCAAACACCTCTGATTTGAGCCTGCAGTGCTGGCGGGTATTCTCCGCTATGACGGTGGGCACTGCAACCTGGATGACTTCCACCACGGTCGGGATTTCCGTGCGCGCCGTTTTGCCCGCATCGACGGCGGCCTGTTGGATCTTGCGACGGCGTTCCAGTTCAGCCGCCTCTCGGGCGGCCTTCTCTTCAGCTTCCCGCTGCCGCCTGCGGCTCTCGGCTATGATGGCATCGTCGTACCGCTTACGCTCCCCGATAGCACTGTCCAGCGCGTCCTTCACCGGCGCCAGCCGCAGCTTGTATTGCGTCTCGAAGTACGCTTTGACCTCAATCCGCACCCGGTCCAGCTTGTCGTAGATCGGCTTCACCGCAGAAATCAAGCCGGAGGCGATGGCCTTTTGGGTGTCATTTGTTACCTGAATCCCTTCCAGAGCGACGACGTTCGGCTGTATTTCCTCGACTATATTCTCTATGGCCTCGAGGGTGACCATCTCCTCTTTGGTGGGCATGCGCGTTACGAGGACGGTTTGCGCCTTAACGATGTCGGTACTCATTTCTTTCCTCCCGATTTCCAATCGAAGTTTTTGATCTGTTGCGAGACCGTGCGTGCGACCACGATGGGAATCTCATCGACGCGCCGCTGTATAGATCCCATGACGCCCTCGACGGCGCGGATCATTCGCTCGGGAGCATTGCGGCCACTGCCGTCTCTGGCAGCCTGCCTCAGCATGCGTTCCTCCAGCATGTCGCACTCCCAGGTAGCGTGAAATATCATCAATAGGGCCTGTTTCCTGGCCACGGTCTGAGCGCTTAGCACGCCCCATACGGAGTTGTTCCCGGTGCCGCTGCTCGCCTTGAACTCCTTGTACCCCGTCTCCAAATCAGTGAGTTGCCAGGTCATATCTACCGTGTACCAGCCGCGCTCCTCGCGCGACCTACACTCGGAGGGAGTCAGGTCGAGACCGTGCGTGGCCATGAGCTCATGGTACGCCGCGAAGATCTCGCTGGCGCGGGTGAAGGCATACTCGTCGGTCTGGTCGCCGCCGTCCTCCAGATACGTACCTGTCTGGGGGGGTTTGGGGCATTCGGCTCGCACCGCCATGATTTTGCGGTGCATTGTGGCACAGAGCATATGTTCAGAAAACACTGGGGCCTCCGTGCCCCTTGGCGCCGTCCTGGCTTTGGAGGTGCGTCTCGTGG
>DASRZD010000230.1:0-4578 GCA_035686805.1 Armatimonadota bacterium | reverse complement strand
CGGGCGACTCCCACCATCCCGAGGCCGAGAGTGCCCGCACCCGCGATCACTACCACATCCCCTAGCTGGATATTCGCCCTCTGAATTGCATGAATCGAACAAGCGATCGGCTCGACGACCGCAGCGTGGTTTCGAGGCATGCCATCCGGGAGCTTGTGGTTTCGGGCATTCGCGGGGAACTTCATGTACTCGGCCCACGAGCCGGGAACGGCCTGCTTGAAACCATAGACATAGGCCTCCCGGCAGAGCCAGTACTTGCCCGTGGCGCAGTAACGGCATTCGCCGCAGGGGACGATCTGCTCAGAGACGGCCATGTCGCCGACTTGGAGGTCTGCGCCCTCGCCTACCTGGACAACCTCGCCTGCGAACTCATGCCCCGCGATGATCGGCGGCTCACACGCCCCGCCTTCGCCCCAGAAATGGTGAGCGCCGAAGAAACACTTCATATCGCTCGCGCAGACGCCGGTATGGTCCACGCGAATGACCACCTCCCCCGGCCCAGCCTGGGGAACGGGCAATTCCTCCAGGCGGTAGTCCTCCGGGCCATACGTCACCACGGCCCTCATCGTTTTCGGCAACTGCGGTCCGTAACCAGGCATGCATCCCTCCAAGCGATGAAATACGGTCAATCTTAGCACGTAGAGGCAGCCCAGTCCAGAGCGGTTTGAGCAGTTTGGATCTGGAAATACTCGATTTGGGTATACATATCGGGTGAACCGCTGAATAAGGAGTTACGAACAATGGCATTGCTGAGCACCAAGATGCCGAGGCAGGCTCTGGAAGAGCTGCTGCCTATGAGAAGCTTCTGGTGGCTTGTAGAATCCGCACCGGATGGCATCATACTGGTAGATAGCGAAGGCCGCATCATGCTGGCCAACGCCGAAGCGGAGAAGCTTTTTGGTTACACGGAGGACGAGCTGATTGACAAGCCCGTGGAAATCCTGATACCTGAACGTTTTCGCGAGAAACATGTTAAGCATCGTGCAGATTACGAGGCAGCACCCCGAACAAGGCCCATGGGGATTGGACTTGAGCTTTATGGTCTGCGACGAGACGGCACCGAGTTTCCAGCGGAGATCAGCCTGAGCCCCGTGCAGACCAGGGCGGGATTGCTGGCTATGGCCATCATCCGCGATGTCACCGAGTACAAGCGTGAACACTTCATCTCCGAAACACTCCAGAAGGCATTGCTCTCTCCTGCACCAGAGGCGGTGAGTGGGGTAAAGATGGCTTCTGCGTATCAATCCGCATACACCGGATCCCTGGTTGGAGGTGACTTCTTTGATGTTTTTGCCCTTCACCCTGGGTCGGTAGGCATAGTCATTGGGGATGTATCCGGCAAAGGAGTAGAAGCTGCTGTGTATACGGCGTTGGCTAAGTACTCGCTCAGGGCCTATGCCTATCAAGATCCCGTTCCGTCCTCTGCCCTGGAGAGACTGAACAGCGCGGTTTACTGCCAGTCGGAGCCCGATTATTTCACAACGCTGTTCTACGCACTCCTGAACGTGAGTGAGGGTACTCTCTCTTTCGCAAATGCAGGACACGTGCCGCCCCTCTATCTCACTTATCCAAGCCTTGAAGTGTCGGAGTTGACCTTAAGCGGCGTGCCATTAGGGGTTCTTCCTGAAACCCGATACGAACAGCAAACCATCGAGTTCAAGAGTGGCGACAGAATACTATTCTACACAGACGGGGTAACGGATGCACGAGATGGCAAGGGCCTCTATGGTCCCGACAACCTGAAGGAGTTCTTCCAGAGCAGAGGGCTTGAATCACCAAGCGATTTCATCGCAAGTCTGACAGAAACGCTGCAGGAGTGGTCAGGAGAACACCTGCGGGACGATATAGCAGTGCTCTTGATCTCGATGGAATGACCACTCGTCGCTTCTCACATCCACTCACGGCCACCTGCCCGTTCGCCGCTTGAAAAGCCAGCCCCATCTATGAGACAATGCACTCAGACTGACCGAAGTTGACTACTTGGCAATTGGTATAGGGCTGTGAGAGTGACACTTGCATTTGGTATGATGGCTTTACTGGCGGTAGCAGGCACGGATGCCCTCGCACACCCCCTGCGAATTCCATCGGATGTCGAACTGGGCGTCGCAGAGCCGAGCGTTGCCAGGGCGGGGGAGGTCGGCTCCTGGACCTTCCCGTTCGTCCTGGCTGAACCGGTATCCCCGAATGAGGTATTGTGGCTGTTCGTCCACGGAGGCAGAAGCATCAAGATCGCCTGGCCCGGCCTTCAGGTAAAGGACGAGTCCGCGAAGGGATATGTCTCACTAAGCAGGCAATCAGGGGAGGCCCTGAAGCCGATCGGCGCTGATAAAGCGAGCGGGGTCTTCTCGTTCGCTGTGCCCGCCGACGGATTAGCGAAGGTCGAGCGCCTGGTTGCCAAGTTCACCGATTGCGGCACTCCTCAACTGTCCGAGCCGAGCAAGTTCCTGGTTCTCCTGAAGTCGCCTCCGGGCGCGAAATTGGGTCCTCCCACGCTGCACGGAGAGATCCTGGATCGAGTCGTCGGGGTGTGCGTAATCAATGTCACCGGCGGCGCTGTGACCTCCTTGCAGGCCTTTGCCCCCAGCCATGCCGTCAAGGGCAAGGGGATTTCTCTGTTCGTCAGGGCTGAGGACAAATATCGAAACACCGCTTCCAAAGAGCCTGGGACACTGATTGTGCGTTTGGATGGCAAGGAAATGGCCGTGCGTCGGGTGGCGATCCCCGGTTCGAAATGCTGCCGGCTTGAGGACATCTCCCTGCCGAAGGAGGGCGTGTATCGGTTGGAGGTCGAGGATGCCTCCACCGGCATGAAGGCGATCACCAATCCTGTCAAATGCGGCGATGAGAAACCGAATCTTCTGTGGGGACTTCTCCATGGACACACCGAGATATCCGATGGCACTGCCTCTTTGGATAACTACTACACCTGCCTTCGGGACAGGGCCGGCGTGGATTTCGGCGCTGCCTCCGATCATGACCACCGCTATGAGACCTCGGATGACATGTGGCGAATGACTCAGCAGGCGGCGATCAAGTATAACAAGCCTGGGGCGTTCACGGCTTTCCTGGGGTATGAGTGGGCGAAGTGGCGGAAGAACGGCGATGGAGACCGAAACGTCTACTATCTCCATGACAACCGGCTGCTCTATCGCTCGGACGATGGGGATTACCCCCGGCCGCCCGACATGCTCAAGGCGCTGGCGAATGAGACGGCGATGGTCATCCCGCACCATCCGGCTGAGGTCGGCAATCATTGCGACTGGAAAGATCACGATCCGGAGAAGGAGCGCCTGGTCGAGATATACTCCGTGTGGGGATGCTCAGAGCGCAGTGCTAGTAGCGGCAATCCGTACCCAGTGAAAGGCCCGGATAAGACCAAGCTCGATTCCGGCGAGGTGCCGGCGGGTTTTATCCAGCGGGCGTTGGAGCTTGGATGGCGAGTGGGCTTTAGCGCGGGAAGCGATGATCATACCGGCCACCCGGGTGAGATGACGAAGAGCGCCGCCGAGCCATTCGATTACCAGGGCGGGCTGACGGCTGTCTATGCTAAGGAAAATACTCGGGAGGCCATCTGGGAGGGCTTGTGGAACCGGCGGTGCTACGGAACGACCGGGGCGCGGATGATCGTTGACTTCTCGCTCGACGACCATCCCATGGGATCGGTGCTGGATCTGTCGGACTACAAGGAATGGTCATCGGCGCGCAAACTAAGTTTGACGGTACATGGGACAGCCCGGATCAAGTCCATCGAAATCGTTCGCAACAACAAAGACGTCCACACAGTGAATCCCAACGCTCTCGACGCCGAGTTCGAATGGACTGACACTGATTCCCTGGAGGACATCAGCCTGCCGCCCAATGCTCAATCCAGCAGACCTGTCACTTTCTACTATCTTCGCATCACACAGGAGGATGGCGAGATGGCCTGGTCAAGCCCTGTGTGGATAGTCTCCCGAGGACAGCGATGATGAAACAGACCAGGCGCGAGTTTCTGAAGACATCGGCGGCTGCATTGGCAATAGGGGGTATCAGCATGGCACAGGAGAGCAAACCCAACTTCGTCATCATCTACACCGACGATCACGGCTACGGCGATCTCGGCTGCTTCGGCTCGAAGGACGTTCTCACCCCGAACCTGGATGCGCTCGCGAAGAATGGCGTCCGGTTCACGAACTGGTACTCGAACTCGCCGGTCTGTTCGCCATCGAGGGCGTCGCTCCTCACGGGCAAGTACCCTCAGCGGGCGGGAATTCCTCGCATCCTCGGCGGCAAGCGAGGCACACCGGGGCTGAAGGATCAGATTACGCTTGCCCAGGCGCTAAAACCCCTTGGCTACCGAACCGGGATCTTCGGGAAGTGGCATCTCGGCGTCGGCAGGGAGCACGGCCCGAACGCCCACGGCTTCGATGAGTTCTTCGGGTTCATGGCCGGCTGCGTGGACTATTATTCGCACATCTTCTATTGGGGTCAGGGCGGGGGAGTCAATCCGGTCCACGACCTCTGGCATAATGAGCAGGAGGTCTGGAGCAACGGCCGCTACCTGACCGAGTTGATCACCGAGAAGGCGGTCGAGTTCGT
>DASRZD010000229.1:0-4444 GCA_035686805.1 Armatimonadota bacterium | reverse complement strand
TGCCGCACTTCCGCGAAAAACTCGTTAAGTGAAGGAACCTGGTCTGGCCCGAGGCAGCAGTGTCTGAACTTCTTGCCGCTGCCGCATGGACACGGATCATTTCTTCCTGGGTCTGCATTTGCCATTGGTACTAGATGCTTCCCGCCCTTAGCCAGCGAATCCTCCAAGCTCACACTCGTCTTATCAAAGACGCAAGTCCACGCCAACTTCCGGCTTCATCGGTCGCCTAACGATGAGACAACCACCAGATGACAGGCGTTCCCTCGGTCTACCCCTTTGATGATGAGCGTGTACTCCATGGGGCGAGTAGGTACAACACGCCCTGGCGCTACCATTTAATTGCCACAAATGAGAACCGAGCGAGTATCCTCCCCTCGATCCTCTTCTCTTTCTGGTCAACCTGAAGCTGGATCACGAACTGCTTCAGGATGCGCTGCCGTGCAAGGGGATCGTCAGATGAGCCGGCTTCCCGAATCTCGGAGGTTAGCCGCCTGACTTCGCTAATGTCCACTGGAAGAGGTTCGCTGCAGGTATCCTCAGAGGGCGCTCAAACTTCAACTGAGACGGTGATTCTTCGGAAGTCTGTATTTCCACCTGCGATCCTTCCGCTAAGCCGGTATGCCCGCATAAGCAGACGCTCAGGGCGATCGCTGCTATTGCAGTGATGAGCATCCTATTGTCGTTACCACCCATGCAATCGGTCCTCTTTCCTGAATCAGTTGCGTTCACTCAGCTCACATTATACAATAAGGCGGTCGTTTCCGGGAAGGAACTACTTCGGCGGGGTAGACTACCGAGATCTGCTCTACTTGGGCCGCCGCCTTTCTCATGAATGCGAACATCATTAGGAGAGCCTTTGATAGCGCGGACTCTTCGATGGCCCACCCCACCGGCCAAGAGGGTAGCATAGCCGCAAAAATAGGCGCGCGTTTGTCATCAGACGTAGAAAGGTGCAGCCATGAAAAACAAGGGTGAATTGACTCGATACGGTTTCAGCAGACGTGAGTTCTTGTCGGCAATGATCGCCGCAGGAGCCGTGGCCATACTGCCTGCGGAGTTTCTCCTCGCAGGCACCGAGAAGGAGTGGCCTCAAGACGTGGGACATTTCCCGACCCTCGCGGTCGCTGAGTCTGGCGGAGTCTGGCTGGCATCGACTGCACGCACAACGGCCGAACGATTCATCAAGGTTGATCTGATCGAGAATTGTGAGAGGAAAGAAATATGTCGATTGCAGCCGGAGGGCCTTACCGGCATTGCTCCTCCTGCCATCGCCGCGTGGCAGAATGGCTGCATCGTGGCCTTCCCTGTGGAGCAAAACGACAAGTGGCGCATCGCCTGTTGTTTCATAGACAGCCGGACCTCACAGACGCCGGTCTGCACATACCTTCCCTCTGAAGGCTCGGCCAATATCTCGCCGGCGATCGCGGTAACGAATGGGCGTGCGTGGATCGTCTGGGAGTCAAATGCCGGGAAAGGTCGCTGCGTCTGTTCCACATGGGTCCGGCCAAGCGGGCACGGCAGTATCGAGCGTATCTCCAGCCGAGATGCGAATAGTTACAACCCGGCCATTGTCGCCCTCGATGACGGAACGTTGTTCGCCGCGTGGGATTCCGTCCGCAAGGGGAGCGCGGATATCTGGGGTGCCTGGCTCAAGAACGGGAAGTGGCAGAAAGAAAAACAACTGACTTCGGCCGCCAGAATCGAACGGCATCCGCACCTGGCTTCACGAGGAAGTGACGTCTGGATGACCTGGCAAGCCCAGGCATGTACCAAAGGCCGCAGGCTGAATCTCGTGGACGAACAGCTTATTGTCGTCGCCAGACTCGACGATGGAAAGTTGTACGCGCCGGTCGGTCTTTTCCAGGAAGTCTCCACAAAGGAGCGAAAGCTGATGCGGCCTCGGATCGGATTCGATTCCTCCGGCGCACTTTGGCTGACGGCAAGGCTGGGAATGCCGAGGCTGCAAGCCGGCTGGAAGCCGGTACTGTGGCAGTACACCGAAAAGCAATGGTCGGAAATGAGTTTCTTGGCTGATCAGGAGGGCCGTTGGCATCCTGTGCCTGTGGCTTTCCCAAAGAACTCCGATGTGTTGGCTGTGCTGCAACACGATAACATTCCGGGAGACTATGACCAGACATTGGGGATGGACTGCGAGTTTGAATCGGCCCTTGAGGTCAAGGCGATATCCCACGATGAATCCCAAGTGCAACCGATAACGGAACCCCTAGAAATGCCCGAGACGGGGTTTTCCCTCGAGGAGAAGATGAAACTCTGCAGCGCCGATTTGCCCAGGCAGAATTGGCACTGCGCGGGAGAGAAACTGACTTTGTACTGGGGCGATCTTCATGACCATACGGATCTGTCCGTCTGCGATCGCCGACAAAACCCTCCGGGGCATGATCTGTTCGCCAACCTTCGGGACATCGAAAAGCTGGACTTCGCCGCGCTGACCGACCATGGTTACAACTTCGATCCGGCCCAGTGGAGGCTGAACGGCGAGCAGACTCGCAACAACCACGATCCCGGCCGATTTGTTACCTTCCTGGGCCAGGAATGGACGTCCAGCGTGTGGAGGAAATCGGGCGGCTATGGGCATCGTAATCTGATCTATCTGGATCCCCACTATGGCAAGTTCTATGATTCCTTCGACGGAGATGTCTCCCCTGCCGATGTGTGGAAGGAGATTGGGGAGACCGAGTTCATCTGCATACCGCACCAACTTGCGGACTGGAAGGGAAAGGGCCTCGGCAACCCCCCGACGGACTGGAACTTCGTTGATGAGAAACTCCAACCCGTGGCGGAGATATGGCAGGTGCGGGGTTCATACGAGTACCTTGGGTGCCCTCGTCAGGCAGGTCAGGGTAAGCCGGAGAAGGGCCACTATCTTCAGGACGCGTGGGCCATGGGGATCATCATCGGCGTGATCGCAAGCCCGGACCACGGCGGCGGCGCCGGGAAGGTGGGCGTCTGGGCGCGGGACCTCAGCCGTGAATCCATATTCAGAGAGGTTCAGGCGCGGCACACATTCGGAACTTCCGGCGCAAAGATAGCTCTTCGCTTCAGCGCCGGGGATGCCATCATGGGAGACAAGGTTGAACGGACCGCTGGACCCATTTGTTTTTCTGTCAGCGGGGAAGCCTTGCATGAGATCACAAGGATGGTCATATTCCGCAACAATGAAGCTGTTCACATCGCGGTATCCGGGAAGACGAAATTCGATCTGGAATGGACCGACGAAGAACCGCCCGATGTGGAAAGCCTTTGGTATTACGCGCGCGTCCGTGCGGCCGACAACGAACTGGCCTGGTCCAGCCCCATATGGTTTTTGGATTGAGGGCTTCTTATCTGGATGTCCGAATGATGAAGGAATTGCTTTGCTGATGTTCGCCGACCGCCCTGGCGCTACCAGTTTATTCGCTTCATTGCTAGTGGATCAGAGGATCCTCCCCTCGATCTCTTTTTTTGTCCGCGTCAGCAGATCCGGGGGAGGAGGTCGCCGGCGGGAATGTCGAGAATCCGCAGGCTGCCCATGGAAGTCCTGAGGTGCACGCGGCCTGTCGGTTCTGAGTGAACTCGCCCGATGATTCCGGCCCTCTCGCCGAGTGGGTGCTGGCGCATGGCACTCAGAACAGCTTCAGCATGTTGAATGGGCACGATCGCCAGCATTTTGCCCTCGTTCGCCACATGAAGCGGGTCAATGCCAAGAAGCTCGCAGGCGACGCGGACGTCCTCATTGACCGGAATCTTCTCTTCCTCGATCTCGATGCAGACTCCGGATTGAGAGGCGATCTCATTCAGCGTGGCGGCCAATCCGCCGCGAGTAGGATCGCGGAGGCAGTGGATTTTCGGCGAGGCTTCGAGCATCTTCGCGACAAGGTCATTGAGAGTGGCGCAGTCGCTTCGGATCTCCGAGGCGAATCGGATTCCCTCCCGGCAGGTCATGACCGCCATCCCATGATCCCCGATCGTCCCACTGAGGATCACTGCGTCACCAGGTTCGGCCCGATCCGGCGCAGGATGCTCGTCATTCGAGAGCAGGCCAATCCCCGATGTGTTAATGAACATCCTGTCTGCCGAGCCTCGCGGCACGACCTTCGTGTCGCCGGTGACGATGGAGACACCGACCTCCGAGGCGGTCCGACTCATGGACTCCACGACTCGCTCCAGGACCTCGAATTCCAGGCCCTCCTCGAGGATGAAGGCTGCGCTGAGGGCGATCGGCTGGGCTCCTGCGGCTGCGAGATCATTGACCGTCCCGCAGATCGCCAGCTTGCCGATGTCCCCGCCTGGGAAAAAGAGCGGGTCAACCACGAACGAGTCGGTCGTGAAGGCGAGCGTGTGCGCGCCGTTCCGAATGATCGCCGAGTCGCCGAGGATGTTCAGCGTCGGGTTTCCGAAGTGCTTAAGGAACAGGCCGCCGATGAGATCAGCGCTCTTCTTGCCG
>DASRZD010000228.1:0-4576 GCA_035686805.1 Armatimonadota bacterium | reverse complement strand
AACCAGCGGTATGCCCGGAACCGGTTGCTGACATCTTCGGTGAAGGTGAGGTCGGTGCTGCCCTCGATGGATATGCGGTTGTCCGAGTATATGTAGATGAGCCTGTTCAGCTTCAGGTGGCCTGCGAGGGAGGCGGATTCGGATGAGACCCCCTCCATCATGTCGCCATCGCTGCATAATTCGTATATGTAATAGTCCAGGATGTCATGGCCGTCGCGGTTGAAGTAATTCCGCAGGTATCTCTCCGCAATAGCCATCCCGACCCCCATGCCGAATCCCTGCCCGAGCGGGCCGGTGGTGGCTTCGATCCCGGGAGTGAGGCCATACTCGGGATGGCCGGGGGTCTTGCTCCCAAGCTGTCGAAACTGCTTGATGTCCTCCAGGGTGAGGTCGTAGCCTGTGAGATACAGCATGGCATACTGAAGCATGGAGGCATGCCCCGCCGATAGGAGAAAGCGATCGCGGTTCGGCCAATCGGGATTCTTCGGGTTATAGCGCATGTGCCTCATCCACAGGACATAGGCGATCTCCGCGCTGCCCATGGGGGTGCCGGGATGCCCCGACTTCGCCTTTTCGACGGCATCCACGGCTAGGAAGCGTATTGTGTTGAAGACCTTGTTTAGGAAATCGGTGGATTGCATGGGACACCTCGTTTTAGTGCCTATAGTGCATAGTGCCTAGTGCTTAGTGCTCGGTGCACCAAGCGTGATGTGCCGAGCACCGTGCACTTTATAGCCAGAGAGCCGGCGAGCTAAACACTACTGCTGAGCTTGACAAAGCAGGATGGCTGTGGTTCAATCGCGGGTGAGTCGTTTCACTATATGGCAAGCTCATGGCAACTGAAGTTACGGAAGACGGTCAAGTGATAGTGTCACTGCCGGGAGAGATAGATATCTCCAACGTCAAGGAGTTCATCGCTTTGTTGGATGATGCTGCCGCGAAGTCGCCCGACGGATTCATCATTGACCTGTCGGAAACCACCTACATTGACAGTGCCGGTGTGCAGGCGATACTTGCCGCCTATGCGAAGGAGCATGCCGAACATCGCAAGCTTGCAGTGGTGATCGGCAATCCCCTGATCAGAAGCGTTCTTGGTGTCGTACATCTGGAACAGCTCCCGGGAGTATTGGTGTTTGACGATCTCCAGGCCGCTAAACAGGCCATAGCAACTTAACCATTTGACCATTCCGCATTGACCATCGTCTCCTCTGGGTGGTATATTCTCCTCATGAAGAGACTGCAGTTCACCGTCCTTGCCTCGTTCCTTTTCATGACTTGCGCATGGGGGGCGACTTCACGCCCGGTGGAGATTCGGGGCGTGTGGGTGGATAAGGGGAGCATCCCGAAGACCGAGGATGGCATCCGGCAGTTGGTGAGGGATTACGCGAAGTCCGGGATCAACCTCCTCCACCCCGAGGTCATCTTCAACGGCTATTCTGCCTATCCAAGCTCGTACCTGACTCAGAAGGACTTGTGGAACGGCCTGGACATGCTGGGCATCCTGATTGATGAGGCTCACAAGCATGGCATGGAGGTCCATCCGTGGGTGTGGGTATTTCGAGCAGGCCATACCGGCGATAAGGGCGGCATCCTCCCCAACCATCCCGATTGGGCGATGGTGGACAAAGACGGCCATCACCTGGCAGATAACTCCTACTGGCTGGACCCCTGCAATGCGGCCGTGCGAAGGACGCTACTCGGCGCATATCGTGAGCTGGCGGAGAAGTACCCGATTGACGGCATCCAGCTAGACTACATCCGCTTCCCCAGCCCTGACTTCGGCTATAACTCCGATTGCCGGGGGAAGTTCAAGGCCCAATATGGGATCGATCCGATTGACATCCAGCCGTTCACCAAGCCCGCGATTGACTGGCATATGTGGCGGGAGAGCCTCATAAACAGCTTCGTGGAGGATGTTCGCCGCGAGATGCTGTTGGCGGGCAGGGATATCAAGATATCGGCGGCGGTGGCGTCATTCCCGGATCAGGCGAGGCTGAGCTTCCTCCAGGATTGGGAGTTGTGGACGGCCAACCGGTGGGTGGATTTCGTGGCTCCGATGGATTACACTACCGACTCGCGCGACTTCATGAGGAGGGTTGAGGATTCGGCGAACAGGATTGGGAATCAGGCGCTGATCGCGAACGGCATAGGGCTTCTGGGGCAGAAGGGCTCGGATGCCATGCTTGCCCAGATAGATATCGCCAGGATGCAGCCCGTGCAGGGGGTGACGTTGTTCGCCACGGCGTACCTGGACAAGCCGCGTCTGGAAGCCCTCAAGTCCGGCCCATTCAGCAAGAAGGCGGAGCTCCCGTTCCGGAAGCCCGCATCCTCGGCGAAGAAGCTTCTTGACTCAGCCAAGAGCCGGCTGAAAGACGGAGCATCCCTGGCCGATGTGACCGAAGCCGCAAGCGAGACTGAGGCCGCCGGTAAGATCCTCAAACACCAGATGTATACGATGCTGGGACTGACCCGAGCCCAGCTTCCCCCGCCGATTTTCGTCCCGGATAAGGTCGTTCCGACTCCCGAGGCGCGAGTTCCCCTGACGAGTGCCCCGCCGACGATTGACGGGAATCTGGATGATGCGGCGTGGACCTCGGCAGCGATGATTTCGCTCGATTACACGAATCTTGGATATGATGCCGCTCAGCCGACCGAGGTCTATCTTACGAGTGACAACACGAATCTGTACGTCGCCTATCGGTGTCATGAGAAGCATTTGGACGAGATGAAGGCAACTGTTACCGAGCACGACGGGCCGGTCTTCGATGACGACTCGGTCGAGGTATTTGTGGATGTCCAGGGTGACGGCAAGGATTACTATCATTTCGCCGTGAACACCCTCGGGACGAAGTATGAGGCGCATGGGTATGATGCTGCCTATGATCCTAGCTGGGAGGCGGCGGTAGCCAAGGGGTCAGACCTGTCAGACCGGTCGGACATGTCGGACTCTTGGACTGCGGAGATGGCCATTCCATTCTCGGCCCTGAAAGCCAATGGATCCGGTGTATGGCGGGCGAATTTCACCCGCAATCGAGCGGTGACTCCGACGGTCGAGAACATGTGCTGGTCACCCACGTATGGGTCGTTCCACACGGCGATCCGATTTGGCAAACTGGTTTTCGCAGAATCCCATGAGGAGTAATGGAGTGCTGGAGTAATGGATAGGCGGTTGGAGCAGTTGGTGGTTTCGGCGCCTGGCAGGATTTGTCTGTTCGGGGAGCATCAGGACTTCCTGGGACTGCCGGTCGTGGCGGCGGCGATTGACCTCAGGATAAGCATCGAGGGAACGCCCCGGTCGGATTCGCTCCTGAGGCTCGACATGCCGGATATCCGGAAGAGCGAGGAGATAGACCTTGCCCAAGCCATTTTCTACACTCGCAAACGAGATTACCTCCGCTCGTGCATCAACGTGCTTCGGCGCAAGGGATGGGATCTGTCCCAAGGCTGGAATTGCACCATGACGAGCAAGATCCCCATCAACGCCGGCGTCTCCAGCTCGAGTGCCATGATCGTGGCATGGCTGAAGTTCTTGATCGAGGGATCGGGTACCGGGATTGAGTACTCGCCGGATGACCTAGCGAGATTGGCACACGAGGCTGAAGTGCTCGAATTTGGCGAGCCGGGTGGGATGATGGACCACTTTGCCGCGGCGCTGGGGAACGTCATTTATGTTGACTGCCGCCCTCCATTCAAGGCAGAGTATTTGCCGCTGGAGCTGGAGGGCTTAGTGCTGGGAGACTCGCTGGAGAAGAAGCAAACACTGGGAGTGCTGGGCGGCTCGAAGGGCGATGTGCTCGAGGGAGTCCGCACGCTGGGGGAGTGGTATCCCGGCTTCGACCTGCATAAGACCCCGGCATCGGAGATTCTGCCGCTCGTTGCTCGGCTGCCTGATCGGATTCAGCGAAAGGTTCGGGCGAACCTGGTCAATCGGGACCTGACCGTCCAGGCGATGGAGATGTTCAAGACGGCTCGACTGAGCTCGCCGCAGGCCGGCATTGATGCTGATGAATTAGGGGACTTGCTCACCAGGCATCACGAGCAGCTTCGCGACGGGATCGGAGTGTCGACACCCAAGATTGATCGGATGCTGCAAGCGGCATTGGAGGCGGGGGCGCTCGGCGGTAAGATCAACGGCTCGGGAGGCGGCGGGTGCATGTTCGCCTACGCTCCCGGGAAGGAAGACGCGGTCGCCCAGGCCATTGAATCTGCCGGCGGCAAGGCTCATCGAATCAAGGCTGACGCCGGTGCGAACGCTGAACGAGGAACGCTGAACGAATGAATGCCATTGTCGTGGCTGCTGGTCGCGGAACCCGTCTCAGACCCCTGACCGATCGGATTCCCAAGGCTCTCATCCTCATCCAGGGCGTGCGGCTGATGAACTACCTCCTTCGAGGATTGAGTGGGGTGGGGGTCACGGACGTCGTGCTGGTCATCCGCCATCTGGGGGACATGATCAGGGAGACCTACGGCGATTCGGCGTTCGGCATGGATATCCGCTATATCGAGCAGGGCAAGGAGAGCGGGACGGGAGCGGCACTCCTCGCGGCTGAGGGAACGGTTGCCCTGGGTGCTCGCT
>DASRZD010000227.1:0-2869 GCA_035686805.1 Armatimonadota bacterium | reverse complement strand
CCCCCCGCCATGGTTGACAAGAGCCGTTACCACTGGCATTATGGTGCTGGATTGTAGGCAGGCAGGTATGCCTTCGAGGAGGATTGTGCCATGTCTCGGAGAACTCGACCGGTATTGGTAACAGCCACGGCAGCGGTACTTCTTGCCCGTGGCTCACTGGGAATCATCACTTATCTCCTCTTTCAACTGCACCTAGCCAGGTGGACCGTGCCCTGGCTTCGTTTTACCCACGAACCGATCCCCATCACGGGATTCTCCGGCATTGTCTGCATGATATTGGGCTTGATGCTTCTCAAGGGAAACAGGCATGCCATCTGGGGGCTGGCTGGTTTTGTATTCATCATGCTGGTGACGCACGGCGGCATGTATATCAGCTTCTCTTTGCATGACATCGTCCGCCGTCTGACCTGGCTGATTCTGCTCTTGCCTTTCCTCAGCCCAGGCGTCCGGGCGTACTTCCGTAAGACAGAGCCCCTCACGAGCGAGCCATCGAGTGCCGTGGCCGGCGAAATGGTTCGGCAGGATGCCCGCCCCTACCAACGAATCGCCTGGATTGCTGTCCTGGTGATCGGATTCCCGCTTGCAATGTATGGGGGCAGACTCGTCGTGGAGAGGCATTTCGGCCTGTGGCAGACCTGGATACTCCTCGCGGCCGGGGGGTTGGCGTCCATTGCCTTCACCTACGCCTGGATAATGCTTATACACAAAGGCCGGGGCAAAATGGCCTGGCCGCTGACGCTGATTCTTGGCGCATTCTTTCTCTTGAGCCGGCTGGGAAGTAACCCGGATCCGACGTCATCTACGCATGAACTCAGAATGATGCTGATCAGCATCATGCCGATCTTCTTACTCGTAGGAATCCTCACCTCAATAGGGACGGCAGTCGTCTCGGTAAGGAGACTGTTCACGGCTTTTGCTGCTAGACCTAAGGTCAAGGAGATAGCTACTTCCGTGACTCTCATGCTGGCCTTCTTTATCATTATGGCCGCCTTTGCCATCGGGGGTACGTACGTCTCTCGTGGAAACTGCTACCGCTCCTCCGGCTGGATTGATTGGAGTTATGATGCATCGTTGTCGGAGATCGCGAGGTTGGCACCGGGTAAGTTTCCATCCAGCGCCAGGCTGGTTCACAGCCGCAAGGCAGCCAATATGGGCACAAGTATCGTCGCAGTCATTCGCATGGACGGCAAGGACGCGGACAAGCTCATATCCTGGGTGCGCTCTTCCTACCCGAGTCATTGCACAGTGTCTCATGCCGAAAGACTCGAAATCAGGAATTTCGGCCCTCCCTGGTTTAGGCCTGATTCAGCAGACAAGTTTGTTGCTATTACCGCCGGTACGCCTGATCGGGATCCCTGCGGTCAGACCCTGAGCGTACTGATCGACCTCACCGACCCGAGGCAAGTCATCGCCTACCTTTGGTACAACGAGTGCTGAACCATCCATCTGCGGTTGATCGGTTATCCAGCATCTGGCATCCGGTATCCGGTATCGTGTATCATTAGGGCATGAGCCTGAATCAGACTCCCTCCGGGGAGAGACTGCATATTTCCATATTCGGGCGGCGGAACTCGGGGAAATCGTCGCTGATCAACGCTCTCACGGGGCAGAAGGTCGCAATCGTCTCGGAGGTCCCCGGCACGACGACCGATCCCGTCACCAAGGCGATGGAGATCCTCCCCATCGGCCCGGTGGTCATCACCGATACGGCCGGCATTGACGACGTCGGCGCGCTCGGCGAGCTTCGCGTCGAGAAAACCCTCCGAGTCCTCGAGAAGACCGATCTTGCGGTCCTGATTGTCGAATCAGGACAGACGCCATCCGAATGGGAAGACAAGCTGGCCAAGATGGTCAAAGAACGCAAGATTCCCATGGTGGTGGTGGAGGGCAAGACCGATCTCGGTCAGATCAGTCAGATCAGTCCGATCGAATTCTGGGCCAAGGAGCGTCAACTCCCGTTCACCGCAGCCTCCGCCGTCACCGGCGAGGGCATCGAGGCCCTAAAGCAGGCGATGATTGCCAGTGCCCCCGAGGGGTTCGCCGAGCCTACCATCATCGGCGACCTGATCAGCCCGGGGGACGCAGTCGTACTGGTTGTACCGATTGACAAGGCCGCGCCGAAGGGTCGGCTCATCCTGCCGCAGGTCATGACCCTGAGGGATGCGCTTGACCATGATGCCTATTCGGTCGTCGTCAAGGAGCGCGAGTTGAAGGCCGCCCTGGCGAACCTCAATCGCAAGCCGAAGATCGTCATCACCGACTCCCAGGCCTTCCTGAAGGTTGCCGCCGATACCCCCAGGGACGTGTGGATGACCAGCTTCTCGATCCTGATGGCGCGCTACAAGGGCAACTTCGAGGAGTTTGTGGCGGGCGCTCGGGCGCTGAAGAGGCTCAAAATAGGCGACCGGGTGCTCATCTCGGAGGGCTGCACGCATCACCGCCAGCAGGACGACATCGGCACGGTGCAGATCCCTCGCTGGCTGAGGCAGATGGTCGGCGGCGAGCTGGAGTTCGGGTTCAGCTCGGGGATCGAGTTTCCTGATGATTTCAAGACCTACAAGCTCATCATCCACTGCGGCTCGTGTACCCTGAATCGGCGGGAGGTGCTCTATCGGCAGCAGATGGCTCGCGAGGGGGGCATCCCCATGACGAACTATGGGATCGCCCTCGCCTTCGTCCACGGAATCCTCGACCGTGCCCTCGAGCCCTTCCCCCTCGCGAAGGCGCTCTGGGACGAGTCGCCTGAGAAGCCCTCCAGGCCACGGATGAAGATCGCCCGGACGAGTGGATAGCCTTACTAACGCCCAACACCCAACACCCAGAACCTCCATCCGCAAACCCCAGTTTTGGATTAGGTGTATAATATATA
>DASRZD010000226.1:0-2263 GCA_035686805.1 Armatimonadota bacterium | reverse complement strand
TGGAAGTTCCTTGGTCGCCTCAATGGCGAGCGGGCGGACGAGCTTCCCTGGCAGAAGACAAAGGGCGACGGCATCGAGTGGCACGTCACCTGGTGGGGAACGACCTTCGACCTCGACGATATCCCCGAGACTCCGGTCTTCCTCGACCTGGCGGGCATGCGCAAGGGCGTGATATGGCTGAACGGGCGAAATCTTGGACGATATTGGGACATCGGCCCGCAGAAGTATTACTTCCTGCCCAAGCCGTGGCTGAATCGGAAGAACGTCCTGGTTATCGTGAATGAGGGCGCGGGTGAGCCCAGCCGCATCAAGCTGGTTCACGCCAAGTCTGCTACAGCATTGACCGAGTCTTGAGGCTGCGGCCGATCTCATACGCCTCATCGAGGACGCCCGGTTTATCGAGGATTGCTCCCTTCGGCCCGACTCCCCCGACGAGGATCTTCTCGATCAACTCCACCCCGAGGTACTCGAAGCTCAGCTCGAACATCCGAACCAGCGGCTCGACGGCGGTTACGCCCTCCTCCTCGTAGGTGGAGACCAGGATCGCCGCCTTCCCTTCGATCAACGGCCTGCCCTCGGGACGGTTGAAGATCACCAGCCGGTCCATGAACCCCTTCATGGTCGCCGAGGGCGCGTACCAGTAGACCGGAGTGGCGAACAGGAGAATGTCCGAGGCGGCGATGGTCTCATAGAGGGCCGTCATGTCATCTTGATAGACGCACGGCCGGTCCTTCTGCCAGCACTTGTCACACCCGGTGCACGGCTTGATCCTCAGCTTTCGAAGTGCGATGGCCTCCGTGTCCAGGCCGGCACTTTCCGCGCCGTCGAGCACTCTCATCGCCAGGATCTCGGAATTGCCCTTCGCACGCGGACTTCCAAGGAATGCTGCTATCTTCACGTCAACCTCCCCCGCCCATACTATTGTATCTGAGCCGGCGTTGCTGCTCTGAACTTGGCGTACAATGCCTCGCAGAACTGCGCCCGGCTGACCGGCTCAGTTGAGCCCCCTATTACCTGAGGAGTCTGATCCGTCTTCACCCGCTTGACCCATGTGTCCCACAGGGAGCCGTCAATCCACGGCTGGATGCCCGAGAGCCAGAACTCCATCTCGCCCTCGGTCAGGACGGCATCAGGATCGCCGGCGGGGGTAATCGCAAGCTTCTCGAGCTGCGCCAGGCTCGACTCCGCCGTTCCGCCGCCCGAATGTTTGACCGACGGCCCCTGGGCGGTCATGAAGTCGCCCTGCCTGAAGGCGCTCATCAGCCACTGAGCCGCGACGCCTCTAGTGATCGGCTCGGTGGGCCGGGCATTGTACGAATCGAAGAATCCCCGAGTCCCCCAGAACTGCATTGCCTGCCAGGCCTCTTTCGAGAGGGAATCGCTCGGGCCTTGAGCGTCCGTGAAGGCGGTTATGATCTGATTGTTCTCCAGCAGCAGTGCCTGCAGGCGGCAAACCGGCACATCCCTGGGCTCGCGGCTGAGCTTTCTGGCAATGTACGCCGCCGTCCCCGCCGCCTGACCCGTCGCCATCCATACCGGCTCCATGCGCAGTGTCCCGAAACCCAGATGAGTCCCTGAAGCCGCTCCCGGCACGAGCAGCGCATCCACCTGTTGAGGCAACATGACCCGGTAAGGAATCTGATAAGGCTGAGTCATCCCGCCGAGGTAGTAGAACCCCTCCATCACGTCATGATCCGGCTCTCGCTTCCGAGTGGCATGGGAGTCCATGGCATATCCGCCGCACGCGATGCTGTCGTAATGGATAGGTGTCCGCAGCAGTCCCGGCGCAAGCATGGCATCGTGGGCGGTGAAGTTGTAGAGCCCCCACATCCGCCGAGCCTCGCGGACATAGATCTGCCTGGGGAAGTTGCCGTTGTCCGGATACTCGTCCTTCGCGAAACCCCACTGCCGGCACTCAGCCTTCAACGCTTCGGGCATCTCAGGGTCGTTCTGGAGGAAGTACAAGAGGCCGAGCGTATACTGCTTATGCCGCTCGATTATCTTCGCCCGGGTCTGGTAATCAGCCTCTGGGTACGCATAGTTCTCCTCCGGGAGGTCGGTCGAGATGAGGCTCTTCGGCATGTTATTGGTATCCGACTTGCCGTTCGGGATCGGCTCGATGTTCAGCACGTCCTGAACCGTCTTGATTCGGCCTGCCTTGATTGACTCGATGACTTGCAGGTACTCGGTGCGATTGTAGTACTTGGGCTTCTCGGGGAGAACCTGGTTGTCCGTGTTTCGAGTCAGGGTGAGCCGGAAGTTG
>DASRZD010000225.1:0-3203 GCA_035686805.1 Armatimonadota bacterium | reverse complement strand
GTAGAAATGCCCGGGATAAAGCCGGCTGGGCACCAGGTAGTCCCTCGCTCCCTCAGGCGTGCTCTTGATGAGGATGGGGGTCTCGATCTCCAGGAATCCGCGACCGTCAAGGAAGTCCCTGATGATCTTGATGACGTTATGTCGGAGAACCAGCTTTTCCTGCATTACGGGACGTCGGAGGTCGAGATAGCGGTACTTTAGGCGGATGAGCTCGTCCACATCCACCTCGTCAGAGATGGGGAATGGAGGGGTCTTCGATGCGTTTAGTATGGTGATCTGCTCGGCGGCAATCTCGATGTCGCCGGTCGCCAGCTTTGGGTTTTCCGTGCCTTCCGGCCGCTGGCGGACCTTGCCTTGAACGCTGAGGACGTATTCGCTCCGAGTGGATTCCGCCATATCGTGGGCCTCGGGTGCGGAAACCGGGTCAACGACCACTTGCACGACTCCCCAGCGATCCCGCAGGTGGATGAAGATCACCCCGCCGAGGTCGCGTCTGCGATCAACCCAGCCATTCAGGCGCACTTCCTGGCCGATATCTTTCACGCTCAACTCACCGCATGTTTTCGTTCGTTTCCAGTCCATAGCTGATCCCTTCTAAAGCATCTCCTGAATCCTGGCAACTGCCTGGTCCACAGGAACCTCTTTTTCCTCACTGGTTTCCATGTTTCGAACCTTGACCACGCCCCGACTGAACTCGTCCTCGCCGATGATGACAGTCAGGCGCACCTGCTCCCGGTCGGCGGCTTTCATCTGGGCCTTGAGGCTCTTACCGGCGTAATCCATCTCCGAGGCAATGCCTGCCTTACGAAGGTCTGAGAGGAACTTCACCCCGAAATCCCTGGCCTCCATTCCTAAGGTAGCCACGAATACCGACGGGTGAGCCTCATCTGGAATCTCAATCCCCTGAGCCTCCATTATCATGAGCGTCCGCTCGACGCCCGAGCCGAATCCCACCGCCGGGGTAGGGGATCCGCCCATTTCTTCCACGAGGCCGTCATAACGCCCGCCGGCCAGCACAGTACTCTGCGCCCCTAACTGCGAACTCATGACCTCGAAAGCGGTCTTGGTATAATAGTCCAACCCTCGAACAAGCTTCGGATCGAGACTGTATCCTATACCCAGGTCATCCAGATAATGCAGGACCTTGCTCAGGTGGTCCGAGCATTCCTCGCAGAGATGATCAACGATATTCGGAACACTGACAGTGAGCTCCTGGCAGTGGGGAACCTTGCAGTCAAGCATTCGGAGTGGGTTCGTATTGTACCGCACCTGGCAAGTCTCGCAAAGCTCAAGCCGATAGGGCTCGACGGACTTCTTCAAGACCTCTTTGTATTGGGGCGCGCACCCCGGGCAGCCGACCGAATTGATCTTCATCTCCAGGCCGCGAATTCCCAGCGTGGTGAGATACTGCATGCCGAGGGAGATGACCTCTGCGTCAATGGCCGGGTCTTGCGAGCCGATGGCCTCGACGCCGACCTGATGGTGCTCGCGAAACCTACCGGCCTGGGGGCGCTCATAGCGGAATACGCTGGTGATGTAATAGAACTTGCTGACCGGCATTTCGCCGAATAGCTTGTGCTGTATGTAGGCGCGAACGATTGGGGCCGTTCCCTCGGCGCGAAGGGCCATGCTCCTCCCGCCACGGTCGAGGAACGTGTACATCTCCTTGCCGACAATGTCTGTGTGCTCGCCTACGCTGCGTGTAAAAAGCTCCGTTTCCTCGAAAGTCGGAGTACGGAGCTCATCATAGGCGTAAAGGTGACATACCCGGCGAAAAGTCTCTTCCACATACCGCCAGCGAGGGGTCTGCCTGGGCAGAACATCGGCCGTCCCCCGCGGCGCAGCATAACGCATAAAGCTTGCCTCCGCCGGTATTCTAGGTGATTTCGGACGGCTTTGTCAACGTCGAACGGACTAAGCGCTTAGCCGGCCATCCTCCGCGCAAACGAGTTCAGGCACTCGACGCATCTGCTGAGTGCCCTTCGCAGGCGGCTTCCCATGTAGTTACAGGCGCATGATTTCCTGCCTCTCAGGTAGTCACTCCGAATCTTGCCTTTCGACGACATATACCACCCTTCCGGCCCCGAATACAATGCATGGAGTAATGGAGTGCTGGAACACTAACACCCAACACCTGGTTACACGACCTTGATCCCTTCGGCGGCGAACGCGGCCAGCAATTTCTCCTTCAATGCGGATTGAACCGCATTCTGACTGCCCGGTTCGACTTCGCCGGTGATTCTGATCGTGATCTTGGCCGAGTCAAAGCCCATTATCCCATCCGCCTTCGGAGGAGTTACGACTCCCGCCACGGCGATCTCGGCTCCGACATTATCAATGATACTTCGGACTTTGGCAAGATTCGATTCAGCGGCAACACTGATATCGAGCACTGACTGAATCGGCCCTCGGCTGTGATTGGTGACCTGGGTGATGTCGCCATTCGAGATGATCACGAGCTTGCCGACGTCGTCCTTAAGCCGGGTCACCCGCATGCCTAATTCCTCTATCGTTCCGGTCACAGCGCCAATGGTAACGTATTCGCCGACCGAGTACTGATCCTCCAGAACGATGAAGAACCCCGAGATGATATCCCTCACCAGCTTCTGCGCGCCGAAGCCGATCGCCAGGCCGAGGACTCCAGCCGCCGTCAGGACCGGGGCGGTATCCACCTGGAAAACCTTGAGCACCATGATTCCGGCGATGAATATCAGTACATAGAAGATCGTGCTCTTGGCCAGGCTGCCCAGGGTCTTTATCCGCGCTGCCGTGACCGGAGTCGGTCCCTGGCGCTCGGTGAGCGATCTCAGGACTCGGCCAATCAGCCGGTAGACGATGAACCTGACCGCGAAGAAGAAGATCAGTATCTTCGCGATGGCCCAAAGCTTTTCGCCTGACGTCACGAACCAGTTGCTGAGAAATGGACTGACGCTGATATGCATGTGTTAGCCTCCTCCGGGTGACAGAACGATCTGATACTTCTCCCCGAACGGCGTTCGTCCCTCGGCCTCGAAGGTGATGGTGACGTGAGAACCCTGCGGGATGGCGACGTTCTCTATCACTGCCGACTCAAGATGGGCCACATCGTGGGGCAGGGGAGTCTTGACACCGTTGACCAGGAGATTCACATTCTTGCAGAGAAGCTCAGCTTCCCCCAGATTGGTGAATTCTATTCGCATACTTTTGCCCGAAACCTCTACAAC
>DASRZD010000224.1:0-7301 GCA_035686805.1 Armatimonadota bacterium | reverse complement strand
GCCCAGTCAATCCTGGACAATCTCCCGACTGCCCAGGCCGGAGTCAGGCTCGCTCAGGCCCAGGCCCAGCACTTCGACTATGATGATAACGTGTATAGCAGCTACAAGGACCTGTATGACATCGCCAGGCTGGTGAACGATCACGTCGCAGTTCCGGCGGTTCAGTCCAAGGCTCAGGCGGTCATGTCGGCGATAGATAACGTCATGATCCACGAGCGGAACTCAGGCGATGAAATAGAGAATGCGCACGGCCTCTCCATCTATCTGCCAGACCCAGGGACGGCCCTCAGCCAGTATAACTCCATTGATTTCTCGCTCGACACTCACTGGGACGAGATGATCGCCGCCTACTGATCGCTTTTCAGTGAGGTATTCACCGAGAGGCCGGCTGCGGAAATACTGACCGTTATCGCTCCGTCCCGGTCGGTTTGGTAGACCTTGATGCCCCTGCCTGCAAGTCTCTTCTCGACCTCCTTCGAGGGATGGCCGAAGGAGTTCTTGCCCACGCTGATGATGGCGATCTTCGGTCTGACGGCGTCCAGCCACTCATCGCTCGTGCCGGTGACGCTCCCGTGATGGCAGACCTTCAAGACGTCGCTTGCCGGATGCTCACCCGAGCCGAGGATGTCCCTCTCGGCCTCTGCACCCGCATCGCCGGTAAGGAGGATGGCCGATTTTCCATACGTGATTCGCAGCACGACCGAATTGTTGTTCGTGTCGTCCTCAGTCCCAACGAGATGGCTCGGCCCGGGATTGAGCACTCGGGCATGGACGCCGTCGCCGAAGCCAACCTCCTGACCCCTGATTGCTCGGCTATAGGGAATATGGCGTCTCTGTATGGTCTTGAGAAACTCCTGATACGCCTTCGAGCCTTGAGGGATGCCCGGGTCGAGCACCATCCCGACCCTGAAGTCCCGGACGACAGAGACCAATCCCTGCACGTGGTCCTCGTGCGGATGAGTGAGCACTACCAGGTCAATCTTGTTCACCGCCTCCCGGCGAAGGAATGGCTCGACGACCCTCGGGCCGATGATGTCGGTCTTAGGGTCGCCAGACCTCCCGCCGCCGTCTATGAGCATGGTATGCCCGGAGGGCGTCCGAACGAAGATGCAATCGCCCTGGCCGACGTCGAGGAAGACGGCGGTCAGGGTCTCCGGCGTGCTCCTGAGAGCAAAAAGCCAGATCACCAACGCCACCAGGGCAAGACTAAATATCGCCAGATTTTCTCTTGAGAGGCGGATACTTTTTATGGAAATACTCCAGAATCCCCAGCAATGCCAGGTAGTATAGGATGATCAACCCGCGAGACGGCGAGTGCACCGACAGCGCCGACCAGGATAGACCTCCCAGCCTGGTGACGATCCCAAGCATGAGCGAGATTATTCCTTTGCACACAAATACGAGCAAACTTCCGAGTATCCAAACATGACCGAGCGCGAGTACGGCGATCCCCACAGCGGTCAATGCGACCACCAATAATGCGACAAGCGCATTGGCCGGGATGGATGCCAGCGAGAAGTAGTTGAAATAGTATGCCGTGATCGGCCAGGTCCCGATCATGGCGGCCACCGAAAGCAGGATCGCCAGAACTATGCTCTCGACGGCCCAAAATGACCATCTCTCCAGCCGCTTGCGAGGTCTGGTGCTTCTCCACAGCCGTTTGCGCACCCAGGGATCGATGAGCGGCAGGACCAGCATCAGTGACAGGACGGCTGCGTATGAGAGTTGGAAACCGATATCAAAGAGGCTCAAAGGATTCACAGCCAAGATGATGAGAGCCGAGAACAGAACAACGTTGATCAGGTCATTCGCCCGCCAGAGCAGATAACCCGCGAGAAAGACCGTGACCATGATCGCCGCTCGCACGATGGATGGGCTCGCCCCCGCAACGAGCGTGAATCCCCAGACAAGCGCAATGAGGATCAGGTAAGCGGCGGTTCGATGTGTGTACAGCTTGCGCATCAGGAGGCCGAAGATGGCGATGATCACCCCGCAGTTATAACCCGACGCCGCCAGGATGTGCATGGTCCCCGATCTCATGAATGCGCCCTGGACTTCAAGCGGCAGTGAGGAGTAGCCGCCCAGGAGTATCCCCAGCAGGAGGCTCGTTTGGACTGGGCAGAACAGTGATGCGGCCATCAACGTCAAAGCTGCCTTGAACTTGGCCGCCGCCCATGCCAGGCTCCATTTCGCAGGCTCAAGCATGCGCGCGTCACTCAGGCCGGAATACATGGAGCAGTAGACCCTCTTCCGAGACAGGTATTCGCCATAATCGAAAGCGCCGGGGTTGCGGACGGGCATCGGTCTTTGCAGGCGGCCGTGAATCACGATGGTCTGGCCGTAGGTTGGCATCATGCCGGCGTCTTCCGGCAATCTCAGGGTAACGGCGATTCTGCCGTGGGCCGCTTGCCCGTTGATCGCCTTCGCCTCCATGATGAATCGGCTTCGATCGCTGAGTTCGGGATCTGAGGCGACTTTGCCCACCACCTCCATCCGCTCGCCCCCGGCATACTCCGAGACATCGCCCGGGGGAATTTGCCGGAAGAAGGCGGTTTGGACGAATCCGACCGCGAATATGAGAGCCAGGATTCCGATAACCGGGCGGCCGATGGCTTTCGAGGGGAGAACGATTCCGATCAGGAGTATTCCGCCGGCAATCCCGAGGCCTACAAACGGATTAGGATTTGCGTGCGCCGCACAGAGTATCCCGGCGATATACGCCAGGGCGAGCAGAAACAATGGTCGGCGGAAGAGATTCATGGTCTAGGGTCCATGGTCAATGGTCTTTGGTCCGGAACACCCACACTCCCATACTCCCATAAGTATTGCCCTATAGGCTTACAAACGGCCTCAGCTTCTCCAGCGTCTTAGGGCCGATGCCTGTGACATTGTCAAGTTGCTCAACAGAGGTGAACCGCCCGTGCTCCGTCCGATAGTCTACTATTCGCTGAGCATAGGCAGGGCCGATTCCAGGCAGGCGCTGGAACTCGTCCAGGCCGGCGGAATTGATGTTCACCGTCCCCTTGCCTGGCACTTTGAGCTTCTCAAGGGCAGCCTTTCCCTCTTTCTCCGCTGACTTGTGGGGGCCTTTGGCCTGGGCAGTGCCGCCTCGAACCACCGACCTCTTCGGCGGAGTGATCTCGCCCTTGGGGGCAATGTAGATTTGCTGGCCGTCGCTCAACACCTCCGCCAGATTGATGCTCTCCATGTCGGCGTTTGGGAGCTGACCGCCAGCGGCCTTGATCGCATCCATCACTCGGCTCCCCGGCTTAAGATTGTACAGTCCGGGCTTGCTCACCTTGCCGGCGACGTGGATGCAGATCTGGGCCGGTTTCGGAGGAACGTCTATGGACGCTTGGACATTCTTGGCCTGCTGAGGCTCGGTGAAAGTGACCTTGCCCTTGCCCGAGCCTGTGTTCGCCTTCATGAAGTGGAACACCATGCCCAGAAGGGCAATCCCGGCGATCACACAGACGGCAATGACCTGGTTTCGCGTGAACTTGAACACAGGGGGATTATAGCAGGAGCTTGGACCACAGGCAAGCGTGTGCATGGCAGCCAAGCCGACTCATCGCGTTCGCGGTCTAGGACTCCGGCAGGACGGCCTTGATTCGGTTGTAGATTGCCTTCATCTCCGGATAGGTTATGGCGGCAGGGACGAACACCCCAATATAGGCAGCAAACGGTGCTATCCCAAGGCAATACGCCCACACTCCTACAGCAACCGCCGGCAGTTGGATCGCGACAAACCATGCGGCGTTCAGCGCGAGGTAGGCCATAGTGGGACGTTTGCACAGCCCCTGCACCCATCGGTAAGCCAAGAGATCGGCATTGCGACCGAGCACCATCTTCACGATGGCCCAGCAGACCAATCCGACTGCAGTTCCCAGCAACAGTGATGACCAGCAGTGGCCAAGGAACAGAGCGTTGTGAAGAGCAGAATGAGGAATGCCTGGTGGACGTTCTGCGCCTATGGGGATGATAACGTTCTCATCTGTATGCGGCCGGGCCACGGCCATCCAGACACCAATCGCAAGCGCTGTCACGGAGGCCCTGATTACCGATCCCGGCCACCAAGGCATTAGTATCCACCGTGTTGGCCTTCTGGCATCTGGAAAAATGTCTCTCAATAAGATGTCTTTCCAGATGTTCTTCAAGATCGTCCGCCTTCCCTGACCGAAGGAAGCCAGGAATTCAAGAAGAACCCTTTCCTCCTGTGTTCCTGGCTTCCTCGTGGGTGGAATCCCTATGCCTTCTCTTTCTTATCTTGCAGCAGATCAGCGATGCCGGCGATGCTTCCCATGATTGCCGTTGCTTCGAGTGGCAGGAAGATCTTGGTCGCCTGACCGTTCGCGATCTGAGGGAGCGCATCCAGGTACTTGATGGCGATCAGGTCGTTGGTCGGATTCCCCTCATGGATCGCGTTAAAGACCGTCTGAATAGCTTCACCCTCACCCTGGGCGACTGTTACTCTCTTGTACTTCTCAGCGTCCGCAACCGTCCGCACTGCCTGCGCCTGCCCCTCGGCCTGGAGAATCGCGGACTGCTTCGAGCCCTCGGCTTCCAGGATCATGGCGCGCCTGTCTCGCTCGGCTTTCATCTGACGGTGCATGGCCTCCGTGACGTCCTTCGGGGGCTCGATCCTCTGAAGCTCGACCCGGCTGACCCTCACACCCCACTTGTCGGTCGCGTCATCGAGGATCTGGCGAAGCTTGGCATTGATGCCTTCCCTCGATGTCAGCGACTCATCCAGCGCGAGGTCGCCGATGACGTTCCTCAGATTCGTCTGGGCGAGCTTGGTAGCCGCAAGGAAGAAGTTGGCCACGTTGTATGTGACTTTAACAGGGTCGGTGACCTCATAGTAGACGACCGCATCCACGTCCACGGCAACGTTGTCCTTCGTGATGACGGCCTGGGGCGGAACATCCACGACCTGCTCCCTCATGTCAACCTTCCGCATGTGTTCAACCATCGGGACGATGATGGTCAGGCCGCTGTCGGCCGTGCGCTGATACTTCCCCAGCCGCTCAATGAGGCCTTTCTCCCAGGGGCGGACAATCCTCGTGCCCTTGGCGGCAATGATGAAAACCAGAATCGCCAGAACGATCAGAACTGCTTGCATCCTATTCCTCCTCCTTCGCAATCATGACTAACAGATGTGTACCGTCTATCTTGATTACTTCTACCAGCGTGTCCTTCGGAATGACTTCGCCGGACATGCTGTCCGCTCTCCATTGCTCGCGCTCGACCTTGACGCTGCCCGTACCTCTTAGGTTGTCAATCTCTTCCAGCACGACTCCTCGCTTGCCCATTAGACGGTCCGCACCGACCCCCGAAGGCTGGGTCTTGGTCCACTTCTCTGCGAATCTCCGGGACGCTGCGAATAGCAGGAGAGAGAGCACAACGAATACAAACAGTTGCCACCCCGCTCCAAACCCGAGCAGAGTCAATATGCCTGCAGCAGCCGCCCCTATGCCGAACCACAGCAGGAAGAACCCGGCGGTAAATATCTCGCCGATGGTAAAAGCTGCCGCCGCAATCATCCAGAGCCACCAAAGCTCTCTTGGCATGGTCCACCTCCCATACGGATTGGAAACATGAGAACTCGGAAAGTTCCCCAGAAGCTATTGGTATAATAGCAACCAAGCGCCGGTTAGATCAAATTCATGATCTACCGCCGGATGCTCTCCATGTCGGCGTTTGCGAGCGGCCCACCCGCGGCCTTGATCGCATCGGAGACCCGGCTGCCAGGCGGCAGATTGCACAACCCCGGCTTCGCGACCTTGCCGGCGACGTGGATGCAGATCCGGGCCGGTTTCGGAGGAACATCTATGGACGCCTGGGCATTCTTGGCCTGCTGAGGCTCGGTGAACGTCATCTTGCTGCTGGACGGCTTACCCCTCGCGAAGAGGAAAACCATCCCAATGATCGCAATCCCGGCGATCACATAGACGGCAATGAGCTGGTTTCGGGTGAACTTGAACACAAGGGGATTATATCAGCAGTCACAGGGCAAGACAAGCGCTTACCCCTCCCTGATGCATAGCAGGTTTGTTCCGATATCCACGCCGGATTGGCAGGATGCCGACAACTCGTCAATGGCGACCGGCTCGATGGTCGCATGGAGTTCGTCTATCTCGTAAAATGCAAAGCCGAGTTCATGCAGAAACCTCAGCGGAGATTGGGGATCAGCACCCGCTGCTCTTAGAAGAGCGGTATCATATTCCATGATCAGCCTTACGTCCTTATTCCTAAGCAAGAGCGTGTGCGCTCCTTCGATGATGCCGGCCTCCGCCCCTTGAACGTCCATCTTTATGAAGTCAATTCGCCCCTCATAGTCGTTAAAGTAATCGTCCAGGCGCACGCTCTGCAGGTCTACCCATGCCCTTCCGTCACCGGAATCGTATGTTCTGTGGTCAGCCATGTGATTCGGAGACAGGTGCAGCCTTATTGTTCCAGTCTTGTGAGAGACAGCCTTTTGCTCCAGAACTACATTGGAGTAACCGTTTTCCTCCACGTTCCTCTTGAGGAGGGCGAAATTGGAGGGATCCGGCTCGAATGCAAAAACCCTTCCATGCTCCCCAACCAGTTCCGCCAGGATCAGCGTGTAGTAGCCGATATTGGCGCCGATATCCAGCACTATATCTCCCGGCTTGACGGTATCTCTAACCAATCGTGTTTCTGTCGGCTCGTGAACTCCCGAAAGGGCGAGGAGGAGCGAATCCCTCGAATCCAGATACATCTTGTGCCCCTGAACGCGGGCGACTCTTGGAGTGAGACGTGACTGATAGAATCGGAGGGCCAGTGATCGCATGCTTCTTAGGGGACCAAACCTTGTAAGCCCACGTCCACTGAAGAACGACATTCCCTTTCTAAAGAGTAGAACCGCCAGGTTTTGCATTGGTTCGAGTCCTAGCTCACCGCCTGAACGTCACCACGCCGAAGTTCTGCGGTTGATGGAAGACTCCCGGCGACTTGGACCATGAGAGGAACTGGTCGTTATCCGGCCAAGGCTTCGGACCGCAAGTTCGGAAGATGTTCATGCGCCAGGAATCCCCGTCCTTCGGCGGCACATTCACCTTCCGCCCCATGAAGTTCGACCAGGGGATCGCAAGCTCGGCGGTCCATTTCTCGTCCTTGTCATTCCGATTGTCCAGCGTGCCCTTGACTCTGGTTGCGTGAAGAAGGCCGATCACATCGTAGTGCGACTGGGTTGCCGCAAGGCCAAGAAACGAGGGGCTGATTACCATGAGATCAATGACCACATTGCGAGGGCTGAGGTCAATCTCGAAATAGTGCCT
>DASRZD010000223.1:0-9819 GCA_035686805.1 Armatimonadota bacterium | reverse complement strand
CCGGCGACCCCAATATTCGATCCCTGGAGGAATCGGGCTACCTGATAGATCGCCGTGTAGGGCGGGCAGACGATGATCTCCTTGCCCTCGACCGCCGCCACCTCGACCCGCAGGTTCTCCACGAAATCAACCGCCTCACCGACGGTCTTGTTCATCTTCCAGTTTCCCGCAATGAGCGGAATACGCATGATCCTTTCCTTTCCTCACTTATCGTTGAGCGCCACTACTCCCGGCAGCGCCTTGCCTTCCAGGAATTCGAGCGACGCGCCGCCGCCTGTGGATACGTGGGACATCTTGTCCGCAAAGCCCATCTGCTCGACGGCCGCCGCGGAATCTCCTCCACCGACGATCGTCGCTGCCTTCGAATTGGCCATCGCCTGAGCGACCGCACGAGTTCCCTCGGCAAACGGCTTCATCTCGAATACGCCCATCGGGCCGTTCCAGACAACCGTCCCGGCGCTCAGGATGTAATTCATGAACTTCTCGATCGTCTTCGGGCCGATGTCAACGCCCATCCAATCGGCGGGAATAGCAGAAGCGGGGACCACTTTGCACTGCGCATCGGGAGCGAATCGGTCGGCGACAAGCACATCATCCGGAAGCTCGAACTTGATGCCCTTCGCGGCGGCCTTATCCATCAATTCCCCACAAAGGCCGATGCTTGCCTCATCGAGCAACGATTTCCCGACCTCCAGCCCCTTCGCCTTGAGGAACGTATAGGCCATGCCTCCACCGATGAGGAGGACGTCCACCTTCTCGATCAGGTTTTCGATGACCGGGATCTTGTCCTTAACCTTCGCGCCGCCGAGGATGGAGACGAACGGCCTGTCGGGATTGCCGAGCGCCTTGCCGAGATACTCGATCTCCTTTTCCATCAGGAAGCCGGCGACCGCGGGGAGATAATGGGCGACCCCTTCGGTGGAAGCGTGCGCCCGATGAGCAGTTCCGAATGCGTCGTTCACATAGACATCGGCCAGTGACGCAAGCTTCTTGGCGAAATCGGGATCGTTCGCCTCCTCTTCCTTATAGAAGCGAACGTTCTCCAGCAGGATGACGCCTCCCGAGGGTGTCTGATTCACCGCCGCCTCGACGTCCGGGCCGATGCAATCGTCGAGCTTCTTCACAGGCTTGCCCAGCAATTCCTGAAGTCTCTTGGCGACCGGATCCATTCTTAGCTTCTCGTCCACGCCCTTCGGCCGGCCAAGGTGGGAGACCAGGATGAGCTTAGCGCCATGGTCCACCAAATACTGGATGGTTGGGAGAGCGGCCTTGATTCGGGTATCGTCAGTGATCTCGCCGTTCTCATCCTGCGGAACGTTGAAATCCACGCGCACAAGCACGCGCTTGCCCTGGACGTCTATGTCTCTTACGGTCTTCTTGTTCATATTCGCCTCCTTGCATGGAATTAAGGGCCAGGCAATGAGCCCGGCCCTCTATCAAATGTGTGGGGGCATGGGGCTACTCCCAAACTCCCATACTCCCTCACTCCCATACTCTGCTAAAGTCCCTTCTTCACCATATAGTCAATGAGATCGGCGACTCGGCAGGAGTAACCCCACTCATTGTCATACCAGGAGAGGACCTTCGCGAACTTCGGTCCGAGGGTCATGGTGGACAGAGCGTCAACGATCGAGGAGAATTCGTTCTTCTTGAAGTCCACCGAGACCAGCGGCTCGTCGGATACTCCCAGGTAGCCCTTCATCCTGCCCTTCGCAGCAGCCTTCAGGGCGTCATTGATTCCCTCCGCGGTCGCATCCTTCTCCAGGTCCATAACGAGGTCAACCAGCGACACGGTGGGTGTCGGGACTCTCAATGCCAGACCGTTCATCTTGCCCTTGAGCTCAGGAATAACCAGAGAGACCGCCTTCGCGGCGCCTGTGGTCGTGGGAATCATGCTCAGCCCCGCAGCCCTTGCACGGCGAAGGTCCTTATGTGCCTGATCCTGGACCTTCTGGTCGTTCGTATATGCGTGGATCGTCGTCATGAAACCCTGCACGATGCCGAACTTGTCATTGATCGCCTTCGCCACGGGCGCGAGGCAGTTTGTCGTGCAGGAGGCGTTCGAGATGATCACATGGTTCTTGGGGTCGTACTTCTCCTCATTCACGCCCAGAACGATCGTCACGTCCTCATTCTTAGCGGGCGCTGTGATGAGCACTTTCTTCACGCTGCCCTGCACGTGAGCCTTCGCCTTCGTCGCGTCCGTGAAAATGCCGGTTGACTCGATGACGATGTCCACGCCATGATTGCTCCAGGGGATATTCGCCGGGTCTCTCTCAGCGTAGACGTAAATCTTCTTGCCGTTGATGACGATGTCCTTCTCCTCATAGCTCACGTCGCCATCGAAGACGCCGTAGTTCGAATCGTACTTGAAGAGATGGGCATTGGTCTGCGCGTCAACTATATCGTTGAGCGCCACTACCTCGATCTCGTTGGGATATTTCTCGAGGATTGCGCGAAGAGAAAGACGGCCGATACGCCCGAAACCGTTGATCCCTACTTTGACTGCCACTAGACAACCTCCTGATTGGATTTACTGGCCCCGTTTGGGCAAAAGTGCATGCTCTGCAGGCCGGGAACCAATGTATTGTAAACTCATATCGGTAGGCATGTCAAGAGTCGGGCGATGGCTTTTCCCAGCTTCCCCTCCGGCAAATCCGCAATCCGAAATCCGAAAGCTTCACCGCCAAGACGCAAAGGGTAAAGAGCATCCTAGTTGTCTGGTAGCCAAGCGTTCACTTCGATATCAATCTGCCTCAACCAGGTCGGAGCATGGGCATTGCGGAAAATCAAGCATCGGTCGAGAAGATCCTTCAGTCCTGCGGGGGTATAGGGGACCGTTTTCATGCTTTCAACAATGGCTATGAATTGTCCTAGCCTCAAGGGCACTATGTTGAGGTAGTTGGGGTTTTCGTTATCGCCGTGATACCATACGCCAATTCGGAAAGTCTCGGCTGTGTTGAAGTCCACCCTAGGCGCGATAAACAGGCCGTAGATCTCCTTTCCATCTGGTTGCTCGACAATGTCCGCTACGTGTCGTCGAACCGGCTCGCCTTCAGTTGCTTCTTGCCTTGAGCCAGCACTCATTGTCACTTCGACAACTAGTGTAAGCTCATTGTAGCGCATCACTATGTCTGGCCTGCCGCTGGGAGCATGGTCTATCGGCATCATGTCAGCATCGAGCCGAAAATAACGCGTCTCGCTAGGACGAGTCGCCAAGGAGTTCATGGTGAGCAGACCTCTCCAGACTGCCCATTCCAAGAAAGTGGGCCTCTCTTCTCGCCCGATTGATACGTCCTGACCACTGTCGCCATTCAGATATCTGAGATACGCAAGCACCTCGTCTATTCGAGGGCTGTTAGGCTCCGCATGACCGCGAGCGAACTCGTCCTCTACGGCTAGGTTGTACTGCTCTTCGATCCTATACCGATATGTAGCCAAATCTTGGGCGGCCAATCCAGCGAGTGCGTCGGCATCCACGGTTGGTTCAATCCGCAACCCAACGAGTAATCGAGCGAATGTACGAATCTCGTCCAGGGCTGTCACTGGATCGTCTGTGGGTATGGCCGTACCAGTGTAGAAATCCACGAGGTAATCCAACGGATTAGGGGCAGCGAGGAACGTCGGCTCGCTAGCCAGAATCGCATCGATCACAGCACGTTTCTCGTCTCTCAGGTTAATACGGTTTCCCTTGAGAGTCAGCAAACCTGTCATTCTGCAGTACCTAGATGTAGTGTCTGCATAGTCCCGCAGAGATCGTGGCTGCAGCGCCAAGCCTGCCTCACTCCACTCGGTGTTGATAGTGTCGTTGTCAAAATCCCGTCTTGGTCTGCCGCCAGCGAGCAGCGAACGCTCTTGCCTATATTGGACGATCCGAGCAACCCGCTCGGCAATGCCTTTATGTCCAGAGGCGGTCTGCACAAACGCTGCGATCTCTACGAGGTTTAGGCCTGGTTCGTTCGCTTGCTCCAGTAAACTAAGCATTTGCAGCACTAGAACCAGAGGCTTGGTGGGGCCTCCTTGTATAGGTTCCTCCGTTGGCGATGGACTCTCGAGTCGAAGAAGCTGTCTCATGAATACGTCCGCAATTGCCCCGGTAACGTCGCCAGCCTGCAGCAGCCTAGCTCCAGCTGGCGTCAACTGGTACGCCTGACCAGTTCCGATACCTCGCTCTGCAAGGGCTTGCCTAGATATCTGCACATTACCGAGGCGAGTGTAAGTTTTTCCCGTGATGAGTCCAAGTTTGGCGAAACAGGAACGCCATTTGCGGCCATGCCAGGCTGGCTCTTTTGGCACGGTCGCTCCAGCCTGTAGGACTCCCCGGTCTATGAGCCTATCCCTGAACAGCGATTCCTGTTCCGACCCGTCAAGATTGCCGTTGAACTCCCTGGCGAAGACCTGAAGACCCGCCTGGATACGCCACGGATTACGTACTGAGGTGTTACCGATATTCCAAGGCATAGCCCCTCCTAGTACCCAACGAAGATGAACTCCTCTACCTTGTTAGCGTTCTGCTCCGAGTCACGTTGCGTGCCAAAGGAGTATGTGTGACCGATTTGGAAAACGCTAACTCTGCGCTTATGCTCTTTGATCATGGTAGCCAACTCTGACTTCGTCGGCAGGCAGTTGGATGAGTAGGAGACGACTAGAATGCTATCGCGGAACTTCTCGAACAGCATCCGGAATGCCTCGTAGGTGGAATCTCTGCCGTCGAAAAGCGTTGGGTACTTCCGAAATTTCTTGGTAGCTGTATGCGCATCGATCTCCACGCCATTCCAATATCTCACCAATCCTTCGACAAAATGATAGCGTCTCACGTAATCATTGTCCGAGTGCGGCGAATAGTAGGGCGGATCAATGTAGACTAGGTCTGCGCCCACATCGAGTTCAAAGACATCGCCGTTAAAAGCGATATTCGTTTGCCCATTATCGAAGACGGCTCTGTTGTGCTGAGCAACGGCGGCAATGAAATGCTCGCGAATGCTCATCTGCAGGTCACGACGATCATCATAATATCGCTCGCCAACGTAGGTAAATATGCCCCGTGCGCGTCTTTTCAGACAAGCCCTAACGAGCGAAGACAGAGCAATTGATCGCTTGTGAAAGTCCTGTAGCTGATCTACATTGGCGCGCACTTGATCCAGGAACAAGTTGTCGTCGTCACTGAAATAAAGACCTTTGAAGGTGTCCTGAATGAATGTCGGCGAGGATGGATTCCCAGCCAACAGCATTGCCATTTCATCATCAGTGATGGTCATACCATTGTTGGCGATCAGGGCGTTGGCCGTGTGAAAGCAGAAGTGCATGAGGTCATTGGAGAAGACGCGCTTGCCATGGCTCTTAAACAAATACGACACACAGGCACTGCCAGAGAAAGCGTCCAGCACACTGGCGAATTCGATGCCCTTGATAGACTCCCAGATGAAGTCGAGGACATTGTACTTGCTGCCCATGTACTTAGTGCCTGGAAACCTTTCCAGAACCGCCAGTGTCTCACTCTTCTCGAAGATAGAAGCGGAGGCGCCATTTGTAGCTCTTCTCCTCATCGAGCGCTTCATAGGGCTGGTCGCAAAGACGATGAGATCTTCCCCAGCATCCCTGCCTGAGCCGTTGCAGCTAATGTTCCGCCTGGTATCAACTATCTGATAATCGAACCCCTGGAACAGCCTACGCGTAAACTCGGTGTTGGAATTGGATAACACGACCTTCACGCCGCTATCTACCAAGCGTCGGAACTCCATCGCCAAATCCGCATGATCACTCTCGTAGAAGAACTCCTTCGTGTATCTCTTGAAATCGGCATAGGCTGATACCGGATAGTAAGGTGGATCTAAGTATACAAAGTCTCCGTATTTACCATACCGCTGCAAGATATCCCTGTAATCACCCTCTTCGATAATCGTGTCTCGAAGCGCTTGACTGGCCGCACGAAGGGCACTAGAATCGCAGACAATGGGATTCTTGCGATGCCCGAAAGGAACGTTGAACACGCCTTGTTTGTTAACCCGATACAGACCGTTGTAGCATGTCTTGTTCAGGTATATTAAGCGCGCCGCTCTTTCAGTGTCCGTAAGCTGGGATGGCTGTATGCTTCTGAGCACGTAATAGAAGTCCTCGCTATACGGGTGACGCTGCAGAACGTCGATTACTTCTTCTACGTGGCCTTGGACCATCCTGTAGCAGTTGACCAACTCAGGGTTTGAATCTGAGATCACGGCCCTAGGGGGAAGCAATCGGAAGAATAGAGCACCTCCGCCTATGAACGGCTCTATGTACTTGCTGTATGTAAGTGGAACGCGCTGAACCAGCAATTCGAGCAATTGCGTCTTGCCGCCTGCCCACTTAAGGAACGGCTTAGCTGGTCTCCGAACCGGTAATGCGAGGACGGCCAAAATGACACCTGCCAGGATTGGGTAGCTAACTCGGTTCGACGCCATGAAGGGTGCGCCCGAGATACTACGATGATACCGGATGCTACCCTAGGTGTCAAGTATTGCACGGAGTAGCAAACGCCTCCACGGTGCCCGCTTTTCGCCGTTGACCCTTGACCCTCGACCATTGACCATATCCCCTCGACCATCTGACCCTTGACCATCTGTCTCCCCAGCCCCGCTCAGGGGGACCTTCGCCCGGATGCCGGCCCCGACGGTCCGGGGCTAGCAGGCAGCCGGCGCTACTCCCGGAAACGGCTCAGCAGAAGCTTCCCCGACAGATCGGGGCAGGCAGCCCTCCCGACTGTTCACCGTCTACTGTTCACTGATCACTCTCCCCATCCGCGTCCATCTGCGTCCATCGGCGGTTAAACCCCCGAGGGCGGGAGAAAACACCCGCCCCTACCCTTTGTCTATCCTGTGAATCATGTGTGTCTTGTTGTGAAAACCGGTTAACAGGACCCGAATTTTCCGCGAACTATCTTGAACGCTCTGTGTTGGAAGTTGGACATTCCCCTCCCCCATTGACCATCGACCATGGACCATCGACCATTGGTTTTGGGCTATCTCGGGAGGAAGGATTTCTCGAAGACTTGCCTGAGGATGGCTTGCGCCAGCTTCTGAGGCTCATGGCGAACGACGTCTGTCTGGCTGATGAAGTTCCCGGTTATCGGCTTATACCCCATCTCGCGGATCGCATCCACATCCGGGGAAACGAGTTCCGCGCCTTGCTGCTGGTACTTTTCGAGGAGGCGCATGGTGGGAACCTCTTTGTTCACAAGCACATACTGGAAAATCCGCTTGCCCGCATGATCGCCTATCGCCTTCACGTGATCGGACGCTCGGAATCCGCCGGTCTCACCGGGCTGGGTCATGACGTTGCAGACGTAGATCTTCACGGCCTTCGAAGCCGCGATCGCGTCAACGATCCCTTGAACCAGCAGATTCGGGATTATGCTGGTGAAAACGCTTCCCGGCCCGATGACGATGGCATCGGCGAGCCTGATCGCGTCCAGCGCTTCCCGCAGTGGCCTCACATCCCAGGGAACAAGGGATATCCGCCGGATAGGTTGAGGTGACTTTGCGATCACTGTCTCCCCGCTGAGAGTCGAACCGTCTATCAGCTCAGCCTGGATGGAAACGTTTTCAATGGTGGAAGGCAGCACTCGGCCGCGAATCGCCAGAACCTTGCTGGTCTCCTTCACCGCCTGCTCGAAATCGCCGGTGATGTCTTGCATGGCGGCGATGAGCAGGTTACCGATCGAGTGGCCTGTCAGACCTTCCCCGGCATCATCAAACCGATGCTGGAACAGCTCGGTCATGAGGGTTTCCTCGTCGGCAAGTGCGACTATGCAGTTTCGAATGTCGCCCGGTGGAAGGACTCCGTGCTGGCGCTGGAGTTTCCCTGAGCTTCCGCCGTCGTCGGTGACGGTGACTATGGCCACTAGATTGCTGGTGTACGCCTTCAGACCTCGAAGCATGGTGGAGAGACCGGTCCCGCCGCCTATGACGACTATTCTATGGCCCTGGGCCAGATACCGCCTTTGATAGATGAAGTCGGCCAGGCGATGCTTGTGCGTGGGGCTGATAACGCTGGCGATCGAGCCTATCACTTGCCGGAAACTGATGAAGATCAGGAGCAGGCCGATGCCTATCGAAAAAACAGCGATTGGAATGAGGACTCTGGGCTCAGTGAGGTTAAGATGTGTCCTCGTTGCCATGAATCTGGCTGTGATATCCAGGTAGTCTACTATGCGCATGTTGGTGAGGAGTGTGACCCCAACCATCACCAGTAGCACGCCGATGGGAGTCAGGAGCAGCCACCGCTTCACTCGCATCCCGGGATACAACCACTTAATGCTGCTTTTCAGCCGGCTCATTTCCATCGGCTTATCCCTTCAAGACATCCCGATGCTCGACTATGGTGCGATAGCCCTTGCTGGTCAAGAGCGCTCCCAGTTCATTGGCGATGACGACCGACCTGTGACGTCCGCCGGTGCATCCGACCGCCATGTTCAGATATGCCTTCCCCTCTTTCTCATATTGAGGAAGCGAGTATTCGACCAGATCATAGAGCTTCTGGACGAACTCCTGAGTCTTTTCGTCGTTCATAACGAACTCACGGACGGGTTGGTCACGACCGTCATACGCCCGCAGCTCCTGGGCATAATGCGGATTGATAAGAAAACGAACGTCAAACACCAGGTCGGCATCCAGCGGCAGACCCCACTTGAAGCCGAACGAGGTGACGGTGATGATGAGGCCGGCGCTCATGGTCTCCGAGCCGAAGTAGTTCACCATATGAGACTTCAGGAGGTTCGGCTCGAGGTCCGAGGTATCAATCACTTTGTCCGCGATCTCCTTCAGGTCCACGAGCGTTCGTCGCTCGGTCGCGATGCTATCCAGGATGCCGTGGCACTTGTCGAACAATGGATGCCTGCGCCGAGTTTCCTTGAACCGCTGGATCAGGACTTCATCCGATGCGTCCAGGAAAAGTATGCGAACTCGGTTGTACCCGCTGGACAGTTCAGGCAAAGCTTTTATCAGATCCGGGAATTGCTCGCCCGAGCGCACGTCCACGACTGCGGCCACTCCGCCATCATGTCCGCAGCCTTCCTCGCAGACTCGCCTCAGGCTCGGCAGGAGGCTCGGGGGAAGGTTGTCTACACAGAAATACCCCATGTCCTCGAAGGCACGAATTGCCAGCGTCTTCCCCGCGCCCGACATACCTGTAACAATTACCAGTTGCATATCCGCCTACTCTCTTTGCTCGGTCCAACGGCTCGCAATGCCGACAATGATACCCATCACGACCGAGCCGAACAACGCTGCCACGAACCCGTGTACTCTAAACCCCGGGAGCCATCCATACCCGACCAGCAAGAACATCAGAGCGTTGATGATGATGGTAAACAGCCCCAGGGTAAGGCAATTCAGCGGCAGAGTGAGCAGTATCACCAGCGGCCGAATGAGCGCATTCACGATTGCCAGTACCACCACCGCCAACAGTGCCGGCCCAGCTCCTGTGACGATGATACCGATTCCCAACGACTTGGCCAGCAAGTAGGTGAGATACAGTGCGATTGCACTGATGATCCATCTTATGAATATACCCTTCATGCTTCCCCTTTGGATAACTCTATTTGCTTTCGATCGCCAGCAGCCGCTTCTTCCACTCGAGCCCGCACCCGAATCCGCCCAGTGCTCCGTCGGACCGCAGAATCCGATGACACGGAATGACCCAGCAGAATTCGGTTTCTACCCAGCGCCTGACCCACTGCTCTTGCGCCTCCAGGGCAGCCTATTCGTGCGGCCAGGCCTCCGTAGGTCTCGCGCTCTCCATACCCTATCGCTTTGGCAGCCGCCCATACTCGCTGATCGAACCCTC
>DASRZD010000222.1:0-3920 GCA_035686805.1 Armatimonadota bacterium | reverse complement strand
CGGCCAAGCATCCTTCTCGCTACTCCGCCCGACGGTCTGCAGTCCGAAGAATCGGCGGAGGGGTGGTATCCCGAGGTAGACGCCGATCTTCCGGTTGTCTGGTCTCCAGACAGCAAGCTCATCGCTTTTGGCGCCACCCATGTATCCCCGGATTCAGACGTTTTATTGAACGCTATCCTGGTGATGACGACCACCCACTCCCTGCCGCCGTGCAAATGAAATCACCGGATGGACGGTATACGCGTACGGACAAACCCGGCCTCTATATCCGGGACTGCATAACCGGCGAAGAGAAGGAAATCTTCAAGGAGTTCAGCGGGCACAAACCAAATCGCGTTCCAATATTTCCCGTGGGGCAGGATGGGGGATGTAAAATACCCAGCCACAACTGCGGTAGGCATGTTCGACGTGGGCTATGGATGGAAGGTCGTCCTCTATGCGGATGGTCACGTGCAAGTCGTGCCGAAGTAGCGACATTACCGTTCACTGTTCACTGTTTACTATCCTGCTGCGGGACGTATTTGTAGAAGTTTCCGCTGTTCGGCACCGACTCCAGATAAAGAGCCTTGTATGGCGGCTCCTCCCCCTGCTTTCGATAGATCACAAGGTTGCCGGTAAGTTGGCCTGTCGTGATCACGTTGACCTGCACCGGGCCTCCTGAGAATCGCCAAACCTTGCCGCCGAATGATATGCTTGATGGCAGTCCCGTTGGCGGCTGAGCGGCTGATGGCGGGGGAGGACTCGGCGTCGGCGCTGGAGTCACCACCGGCGGAGGAGTCGGCGTGGGGGCAGTCGGTGAAGGAGGAGCCGGCGGCCTCTTGATATAATCGGCGGGATTCCCGGTCTTGACCTCCGGCACGATGACTACTGCCTGACCCCTGCTGATGCTCAATGCCACCGAAAATACCAGCAGGAGTATGAGCAGCACTGCGATCCCCGATATTATCCAGATTCCCCTCGGAATGAGGTCAATTCTGTACACCGCATTCTCCCAGAAGAACCATACCCACAACCAATAAAGGCAAACCCGCCCCTCTTCTTTCCTCTAGCCTCTAGCGTCTAGAAAATGGTACGTGGCAGCACCTCGTCAGGTGCTGCCACGTATTACTGTGTGATAAACTTGTGAACATGCAGTCTATTGAAAGACTTCGGGTATGGGCTCCAAAAGCCCCATCTGGGCTGCCCTCAAGACTGCCTGCACGCGGTTTGAAACGTGCAGCTTGTGATAGATGTTCGTCAGGTGGAAGTCTATGGTCCGCTTGCTGACAAACAACAATCGTGCGACTTCCTTGCTAGACCTGCCTTCAAGAACACGATTCAGCACTTCCACTTCTCGATCCGTGAGAGGCACACTCCCTTCCTTGGAAGCAGTTGACATCGTTGTGGCCATGGCAAGCACTCCCTTCTTAGTTAGGTTTTCAGCATTGCCGGTAACCCGACCCTGAATTACTAACCACTGCCGTCCGCTTCTAATGAGCGGCTCGTATTGCGGGAGCTCCTTGGCTGCCAGATTAGCGATGGCCATCCTATTCTGCATCCATTTAGGAGATACCCAAACTGAACCGTAAGCCAAACATAGTTTTTTCGAAAAATCGTCAAAAAGTTCACCGAGCCCTGCAATGCACACGCTGGGATGAATCACTGCTTGCGATGAGTCTCCTTACCCGACGAAGGAATGGACATCTTTCCAGGCGAATAGGCACTTGTCCGGGTCACGCATCACGGATTACGCATTTCGGAGGTATCTGTGTCCAAGGAATCGCTGGCGGCAAACTCGAGAGAGATCGCAGAAAAGGAATCCAGGGTCAGGAAGTTTCTGAAGGCCGAGGGGCTGAATGCCCTGGTGCTCACCACCCAGGCGAACTTCTGCTGGTTCACTTGTGGCGGGGAGAATCGGATCGCCACCGGCAGTGACCTGGGAGGAGCCTCCGCCGTCATCACGCCAAGGGCGAAATACATCATCTGCGACAACATCGAAGCCCCCAGACTCGAGCAGGAGGAAGTCGGTGCCCAGGGATTCGAGTTCAAAACCTACAACTGGTGGGAAAGCAGCCTCGCCGACGAGATCAAGAAGCTGGGGAAAGAGCACGTCGCGGCCGACTCGCCTATCCCCGGCACGAAGTTGGTGAGCATCAATCCGCTCAGATACTCGCTCACACCCCAGGAGATCAGCCGCTATCGGTGGCTTGGCAAGCAAACTGCCTGGTGCCTTTCCTGCACCTGCCATGAGATCGAGCCCGGCATGAGCGAGCACCAGATCGCCGCCGTCCTCGGGTATAGGATGATCGCTGCCGGCATCGTCCCAAATCTGATCCTCATAGCGACCGACGAGCGCATAGAGAAGTTCCGCCATCCCATCCCCACCGACAAGGCCTTGGAGAGATACGCCATGGTCGTCGCCGGCGCCAAAAAGTGGGGGCTGGTCCTCTCGGCCACCAGAATCGTCCACTTCGGCACCATTCCCGCCAAGCTCCGCAGGAAGCATGAAGCGGTCATGCGTGTGGACGCCGAGTTCATCGCTCACACCCGCCCCGGCACGTCGGTGGATTTCATATTCCGCAAAGGCATGGATGCGTATGCGCAAGCCGGCTTCCCCGACGAGTGGCAGCAGCATCACCAGGGCGGCGCAACCGGTTATGCCGGTCGGGACTACCGTGCGAAGCAAGACTCCAAGGAGGTCGTTCAGCCGAACCAGGCCTTCGCATGGAATCCGTCTATCTCCGGCACCAAATCCGAGGACACGATCATCGCCCTTCCCGATGAAACGGAGATCATCTCCGCCTATGGCGACTGGCCCATGAAGCCCATCGAGGTCGAGTCCATGATCGTCCCGAGGCCGGACATCCTCGAGCGGTAAGATTCCTTGACTTTTCCGGCCAATATCGGTATAATATCAACACATATTAGGCGACAGGGGCTGTTCTGTGTATTTGTTGAGCGGAATAAATTGCAGGGTTGGGCTGGATTGCATTGCAAGCGGGGATATCGCCTCTCGGCTCAAACTGCTCGAGGATTGGCAATTCTTCCTCAGTAGACAAAATGCTCGATATATGCATGCCTAAACCCGCTTGCGCCACGCATAAAGCGGGTTTTTTTGTTCAACCCCTTCCGATAAAAGGAGAGTTCCGAACCGGAGATGAACCACGAGGTCCTTGTACTGAACAACGACTACGAGCCGTTGAATATCTGCAACCTCCGCCGGGCCATAGTGCTGGTGTACCTGGGCAAGGCGGATGTGCTGCATACGGATACGAAGATCATCCAGTCCATTCATGGTCTCATGGACTCGCCTTCCGTCGTCCGGCTGAAGTACCATGTGAAGCGTCCCGTTCCCGAGCTGAGGCTCTCGCGGCGAAGCATCCTGGCCCGGGACAACTACACTTGCCAGTACTGCGGCCATCATGCCAGGGACCTGACCATTGACCACGTGACTCCGAAGCGCCTCGGTGGGAAGTCCACCTGGGAGAACTTGGTCTGCTGCTGCAAAAAGTGCAACGGCAAGAAGGGCGACAAGACCCTGGACTCCGCGAACATGAAGCTCATGAAGCAGCCTAGGCGCCCGAGGTACGTTCCGTTCATCAGCCTGACCAAGTATCTGGAAGGCGCTCAGAACGACGTGTGGCGTGACTACCTGCCCATCTTCCGCGAGGTCCCTGTCCTGCCGGAGACGGCGTCCTAACGAGTAAGGAGTAATGCGTAAGGGGGTTGGCACTCCCATACTCCCACACGCCCAAACTCCCACACTTCCTTGACTATCTGCTCGTAATCGGGTACAATACTCGGGCATGGCGGAGTACCTCAGCTGGTTAGAGGAACCGGCTCATACCCGGTGCGTCGGCAGTTCGAGTCTGCCCTCCGCTACCATCCATAAAGCCCCGAGTGATCGGGGCTTTTTTGTTAGGCCCAATGATGGGTAACAT
>DASRZD010000221.1:0-12850 GCA_035686805.1 Armatimonadota bacterium | reverse complement strand
GCCGCCGGCGCTGCGGAACCCGTAGCCTGCTGCATGATGAACCGCTTATACCGCTCTATCGCAACGTCGATCTTGGCGGTCTTTCGGAAGGCCTCGAGCTGCTTGTTGATATCTATCTGCTTGGCCACACCCTTCTCAATCGACAATCTCTGCCTGATCAGGTACTCGAACTCCGAGAACGGCTGAGTCTTCTTAGGGCGATGGAGGAATACCTTGAAGATCACAGCGCCGGTACCCGCCGGGATCGGATCTGTGTAGGAGTTCGTCTTCGTCTTGAAGATGATGTCCTGAATCTCCACAGGTATATACTTGTCGCCCCGAATGATGGGCCTGCCAACTCGCCCGCCCTGCTTCGAAGAAACCGGGTCCGTAGAAAGCATGCTTGCGACCGTGCCGAAATCCACGCCCTTCTTCAGCAAGGTCTGAGCCTTCTCCGTGTCAGCCTTGTTGGCCAGGAATAGCGCGCCGACGGTTGCCTGTTCCTGCGTAGTGAACGGCGGGAGATCCTTGTTTTTCTCATAGAAATCCCGAGATTCTTTCTTCGTGACAACCACGCCCTTGGTCTGGATATTGAACGCCGCCTGCTCAACCTGCATGCGCTCCTTGAACTGCTCCTTGGAGAATCCGCTTGCCTTCATCTGAGCGGCGAAACCGGGGGTCTTCATCGTCTGTTCCATCCGCTCCTTCACCTGCTGCTCGGTGGGACCGACCTTATCCTTCTCGGCAAGTCTCAGGATCAGTTCCTCGGTGATGAGACGGTCCAGAACCGACGCCCCTGCCTCATTCTGCTGGTTCGTCGCAGGGTCGGTGTAAGGCATTCTTTCCAGCCTGTCGTAGTACTCCTGGCGAGTGATCTTTCGGCCATTCACTTTGGCCACCGTGCCGCGACCGCATCCTACCACGAACGTCGCAAGCACCACCAATGCGATCAGTGCCAGAATTGCCCTCCTGTTTGCGCTGCTCATTCTCTTGTAGTTCTCCTTTGTGAACGGATTATTTAGCAATCAACTCACTCCCCTGCGGGCATCCACTAATGAAATAGGGCCATGTCCCGCGACAGATATCCCCTTAATCGCAGGACTGCTTGAGTATGTAATTGATAAACTCGCGACTCGGATACCGACAGGACTTTGCCTATCTCCTTGAACGTCAGCCCTTCGAAATAGTAGAGAGAGATCACCAGTCTCTCTCTGTCTGGAAGCCTGTCAATGGCTATTCCGAGCGTGCGATGCATCTCCCTGATCTCGGTCTCGGCCAGGGGGCCCGCCAGGTCATCGTTTATGACGTCCGCCAGGTGTATCCGCTCGTTCCCGTCTACACCGACGATCGCATCATCAAGCGAGAGCAGAGTCGCCCGGCCCGAGTCCGCCAATAGCGTGTGAAGCTCGTCTATCTCCACTCCCAGGGCATTCGCAACTTCCTCTTCGGACGCAGGCCTTCCCAGGCTGGATTCGAGCTGCAGGTAAGTCCGCTCCAAGTTCTTCACCCGCTCGCGAATGGATCTGGGTACCCAATCCTCTTCTCTCAGCATTTCGAGGATCGCGCCCCGGATGAGAGCGATGGCGTACGTCTCGAACTTCACCTGTCGGCCGGTGTCATACTGGTCCACCGCCTTGATAAGGCCCACGACTCCGGCGCTTATCAAGTCATCTCGCTCGATGTTCGGCGGCAGACTAGTCACCACTCTCCCCACCGTAATCTTCACCAGGTGGGAATACTGCTTTATCAAGGTCTCGCGCGCCAGGATATCGCCACGGAGCTTGAACTTTCGCCAAAGCTCTTGCGTCTCCAACATCAAAGCTGTCCTGTCATCTTTACTACGCATATGTTCGGCCCGATAGTTCCACTGCTCCAAAAACTTTACCGCCGCTTACAGTTACCAGGCAAGATTGTATACTGCAGAGGCTTGAATGTCAATAGCTGGCCCGGCAGCAGGGCGGTTACCAAGGTATAATTCCATATAATTGCGGGGATGTGAATAATGGGGAAATTCGAAATTCGAAATCCGAAGCACGAAACAAAGCACTAATGACCAATAGCACAAATGCCCCAAACGGCTGGTCTGTCGTTTAGGGCATTCGAGTTTCCCGTTTTGGGATTTGCTTCGGATTTCGATATTCGTGCTTCGAGTTTTCCGCCTAAGCGGCATTCGCATACGCGATCGGATCTCTCGCCGAGACCGCATCCCGATAAAGGTCCGCATACTGCCCGGCGGCCGATTCCCATGAGAAGTCGCTGGCGAGCGCCGTCTGAACGAGCGCCTTCCACTCCGACTTCTTCCCGTAGACCTCCACCGCCCGCTTGATGGCTTCGGATAGGGCCTTGTGTGTGTACTGGGTGAACACGAAGCCGTTCGAATCGGGCTTGCCGTAGTCAACTATCGTATCCGCCAGGCCGCCGGTCGCTCGAACAATCGGAATCGTCCCATACCGCAGGGCGATCAACTGCCCCAGCCCACAAGGCTCGAACCTCGACGGCATGAGGAACATGTCGCTCCCCGCATAGATCAACTGCGCCAGCTTCGCGTCGAAGCCGATGTTCACCTTCACCTGAGTCGGATGATCTTTCTCCAGCCTGGTGAAGAACCTCTCATATTGCGCATCGCCGCTGCCCAGGACGACGAACTGAATCCCCATGCTCATCATCTTTTTCGAGGCCGACTTGATCAGGTCGAGGCCCTTCTGATCCGCAAGCCGCGAGACCAGCCCCATCAGCGGGACCTTCGGGTCCGTCGGCAGGCCCATCGCCCGCTGAAGCTCTTTCTTGTCCTTCGCCTTCCCGCCCGGAGCTTCGAGGCTGAAATGATGCGGGATGCGCTTGTCGGTCGCGGGGTCGAACTCCTCATAGTCAATGCCGTTCAGGATTCCCCGCAGCTTACCCAGCTTGCTCATGTAGCTGAGGAGACCCTCCAGCCGGCAGCCGTATTCCTTAGTCCTGATTTCATTGGCGTAGGTCGGGCTGACGGTACTGACGAGGTCGGAGTATACGATTCCGGCCTTCAGGAAGTTCACGTTCCCATAGCATTCCAGCTTATCCATGGAGTAAAGCCATCCCGGCAAGCCGTAATCCGGGAGCACCGAGGCATCGAACTCGCCCTGATAGGCCAGGTTATGGATCGTGAAGACGCAGGATGCATCGCCGACGACTGGGTCGTTCGGATAGATCACGCTCTTGTAGACCGGCAGCAGACCGGTATGCCAGTCATTACAGTGGATCACATCAGGCCGCCAGTCCATCGCCCGGAGCACCTCCAGGACGGCCTTCGAAAAGAATGCATACGGCTCGCTCCCGGAGACATAAATCGTCTTCGAGTCCACAGACTTGTCGAAATACATAGCGGAGATCAGGTAGACCGGGATATCCTTCCCGATGGAGGTATGCTTCACCGAACACTCCACCTGCCGCCATCCGAGAGGCACGGTGAGGCTCTTGATCTTCGACTTGGTAGGATAGTTGTCCATGACCATCTTATAGCCCGGCATGGCAACTCGCACGTCATGGCCCATCGCCTTCAAGGCCTTAGGGAGCGCGCCCGCGACATCGGCGAGGCCTCCCACCTTCGCGAACGGAGATACCTCTGCTGAGACAATCAAAACCTTCAGTTTAGACACTGTAGACTCCTTAGCCTAATGAGAAATTAGTAATCCGTAAGAGCAGTCTGGTTACGCATTACTCCCTACGGGTTAGGATTTGTCGCCGGCGACCATGGCATAGTGTTAGCGGCGTCATTATTCCCATGGCCGCCGACGAACCTTCAATTAGGGGCAATGCGTGTCCCGCCTGCGGACGGGATCCCGCTAACGGCGGGAAATTGCTCTATTTGATTATAGGCAAGGGAACTGTGGCACTAGAGGTAAAACGTGAGGAGAATTGAAGAAAACGACGGCTTACAAATGAAGTAGTTTCTCGGCGTTGCCCCGGGCGATCTTATGGTATGCCTCAGTTGAGAGACCGGAGTCCCGCAAGAAGGCCACAATCGGAACCTCCTGGCTGTGGCGGCAGAGGTCAGTGCCGAATAGCAGCTTGTCCTGGAAATCGTCCAGGAACCGCTTCCCAAACTCGGGATCCCTAGTGAGTGCATTGAACCCGCTGCCCGCCGACAGGTCACCGTAGACGTTCGGATACTGCGTGAGCAGACGCACGACCGCCCCGCCGGGCTTCACCGGTCCCGTAGGATATCTGCTGAACTCCCGAGCGCTTACTTCTGAGGAGATCTCGGCCCAGAAATGCTGCCCATGCCCGATGAATACTGTCTGCGGAGACTTCCGCACCATGGCCTCGAATCGGGGCAGGCCGGCTTCGTCCACGTTGCGCAGGGCGTCCAGGTGGAAGACTATCGGCAGTCCGAGTTCGCCACATGCCTCGTATATCTTCTGCAGCCGTGGGTCATCAACATATAAGCCGGACATTGCCTCGCCGAACCCCTTGCATCCGCGATCCTTATACTCACTCAAGATCGCATGGAAGTCGGTCGAGAGGTCGGCATTCCCTCTTCTGGGGTCAACGTTGCAGAATGGGATGAACCGGTTAGGATGCCGCTTGCATACCCCCAATACGTACTCAGTGGTGATGTAATAGTGGGTTTCCTCGGGGCTCTCGATGGGAAGCAGGGCAGCCTTCTCAATCCCATGCTCGTCCATGAAGCGAAGCAGATGCGAGGGAGTCAGGGCCTTCTTCTCGAACGAATACAGCCTGCCGATGTGCATATGGATGTCAATCATGATGCGCGATCCGTGTTCGTGACTACTCGGAGTACCGATAGTTGAACCGCCCGTTCGGCGCCGAGTCGCCGTCCAGAGTAAACTCCATGATATCATTCGACTGCATATTGTCCGCCCATTTGAAGTCGAATCGGACTCGTCCGTTGAGGCCCAGCACATTACGAGGGATCGCCAGCCAGAGCTCATTGCCCCGAACCTGGTAATCCACAGTCGCCCTGGGATGCCAGTCCCAGCCAAGGGTGCTCTCTTCAAGGAGACCGACCTTCCGGTTCACGACAAAGTTGTAGCCTTCCCACCCAGTGCTCGGATTACCATCACTATCAATGAAAAGCATCATCCAATCTGGGTCGGTGTGAGGCGTGATCGCCTCGCGGGTCTGAGCGTAGAAGTAGACGTTCGCCGCATCGTGGGCTACCTTCGTGAGCACGAAGTCGTTCCTGCCCGATGTATTCACATAGCGCCCGACATCGTCATAGCCCGGATGGTCGCGGTGCATGGTATCGCCCGCATCGTCGAGGTACTCCGTCCTGACTCGTTTCCAGTCATCGAAGTCCCGAATGGTCGTCAGCGGCCCCACGACCGGCGGCTTCCTCGCACCCTTGAACTTCCGAATATAGTCCACCATCTGATAGTAATAGGCATCCCAGTGACCGCCCCGCATAGGCTCGATGTCACGGCTGTATTCCTGAGTGTACTGGTCCACGAGCATCACGGGCTCTTTGACGCCATTGAACTCACTCAGCCTTATGGCGATCCACTCATTCCAGCCGGTTATGAAGATGAACTCCGGATCCACCTCGAGCGCCCGCTCCCACTGCTCGCTCACATTGAGGCCGAGATTGACTGTTCCCGGACGCTCGTCCTTTTTGCCATTATGCCAGCTTCGGCCGTGCGTATCGCTCTCGCTGAACGCCGCGCATCGCTGGGGATCCTTGCCGTTCTGGCCTATTCCGACCGTCATCTGCTCAGGCTTGCCTGCCCTCGATCCCTCGGGGCCGGCCTCGTCATAAAAGATATGCTGCGGGTAAACCTCCAGCCAGCCCCATTGATTCGGCCCGCTCGGCCCCACGAAGTAGCTGGGCTCGGGCTTGCGGTAGGTGAAGAAGTTCCTAAACCGGTAGGGCACCTTGCTCTTGTCTGCCAGTATCAGCGGCTTATTATCCCATTGGAACCACAAATCCGAGTACAGTCCAGGTTTGTACAAGTTCTCGTACAGTTCCTTGACCACCTTCGGCGGATCCCAGAACGGGGTCAGGAACGCAATCTGAGGAGTCTTGCCGCCGTCACGCCTCACCTGCGCAAAGGTCTCGCACAACTGCATGTAGACTTTCTGGTAAGTGATCTGGTTGGTCACGTCGAAGATGATCACATCTACACCGGCGTCCGAGAGCATTTGCGCGTGCTTGCGGATCACCCAGGCATCGTCCGAGAGGTAGTATCCGAACAGCGGCTCGCCCCAGTGATGGAACGCCCCCGGCGGCCCCCAAAGCGGGCTGTCCGGCTTCTTCATGGCATCGGGGTCCGCCGCCAGGATCTTGGTCACGTCATAAGGCCCGTCGGTCCCATGCTGCCCCATCCACAGGAAGTAGAAGATCCCGACGAACTTGTCCTTCCTCGGCCTGCCAACATCCTGGTGAGTGGAGACCCTCCTGCCGAGCGCATCCGTCGCCACCCACGTATCCGCCCGCGTATCCCGACTCTGCCCATTAGCGCACATGGCAATCAGAAGTAGAACAATGGAATAAACGCATTTGTTTCGAATTTGCCCTTTTCCCTTCTTTGCATTTTGTTTCGGATTTCGTGCTTCGAGTTTTCCCGCCGCTGGCGAGATCCCGTCCGTAGGCGGGACGAATTTCACAGCAAAGCTGTGGAGAAGTATCTCTCCGCCCGATCCGGCAGCACCGTCGTAATATTGCCCTGTATTCGCTTGGCGAGCTGCCTCGCCGCCCAGATATTCGCCCCTGCCGACGTCCCTACCAGCAGCCCGAAATCCCTCCCAAGCTCGCGAGCCGTGCCGATCGCGTCCTCGTCCGTCACTTCCACCACTTCGTCAACCATGCTCACGTCGAGTATCGCCGGGACGAATCCGTCGCCGATCCCCTGAATCTGGTGCAAACCCGGCTCATGACCCAGCAGCGCCGAGACGTTCTTCGGCTCGACGGCGACTATCCTCGCGCCCGCCGAGTGCTCTTTGAGGAACTTCCCGACCCCCTGGAGAGTGCCGCCGCTCCCGACCCCGGCCACGAAGCAGGCGACCTCGCCGCCCATCTGCCGCCAAAGCTCGACCGCCGTCTGCTCATAGTGAACCCTCGGATTGTCAGGGTTCTCGAATTGCTGGAGGACGATCACTCTGGGGTCTTCGGCCTGCATCTGCCTCACTCGCTCGACCGCTCCGCCGATGCTATCCTTGTCCGGCGTGAGGATGAGGTCCGCCCCCAGCGCCCGGATGATCTTCTTTCGCTCCTCGCTCATCCCCTCTGGCATGACGATGCGCACCTGATAGCCCTTCATCCGCCCCACGAGCGCAATCCCGATCCCCGTGTTGCCGGATGTCGGCTCGGTGATGATGGAATCCGGCTTCAGGCGGCCGTCCCTCTCCGCGCCCTCTATCATCGCGAGGGCCACCCGGTCCTTAATGCTCCCGCCCGGATTCAGGAACTCGGCTTTGGCGTAGACATTCTCGCCCTTCAGCCGAATAAGCGGCGTATTGCCGATAAGATCAAGCACATTGTCAGTAGTCATACCGCCTCCCGGCCTCTATCATACCGCACCCCAGCCATACTGACAAGGACTCGCATTTCATCCGTCCCATCCGCTTGCCCGCCGCCGCCTTGGCAAAGGAGGGTCCCATATGTCCCATAGGTCCGATGCCCTTGCAGGAAAACGAGCCCCGATACCGAAAGAAAGCACAATACACAAAAAGAGACTATGATAAGGAACCTGGGAATCCATGAAGCTAAGTTTCAGGCGAATACTGGAAATCCTATGTCCGATGCTATGCGCCTTGATCCTGGGCTGTGGCCAAGTCAGAGAAATAGGACCACCGTTCGGTCTGACAATCCGCAATGGCAGCGACAAGGACATGACCTCCGTAACCGCGGAGGTTAACTCAGCGGGCCATTCCCTGGGCATCTTCGATTTCGGAAGTATCCGTAGCTTCATGAATTCCCGCAACTCGTCCTTTCGAGCGGTCGAGTTGCCGCGCTCGAGTTCAATAACCCTAGGTTAAGTACGCGGATGGCCAAACGGAAACAGAAAACGTGGTCGTCCAGTTGAGTAAACCGAGTGGAGTGGAGATTTGGGTCAGTGACGAGACCACGGTGAGGATACTGGATTCGGACGATGGAGAGAGAAAGGGCCCTTCTACGTATTGGGTGGCCAACGATACGCCGTCCATGGTCAACGTCAAGATCGCATTCGATGAATTCAACAGTTGCAATGATGACTCGGAGGCCTATTCGGTATTCAGCCTTGACAGCCCTCCTCTCAGAGGCGCCTATCTTGGCGTGCGGCATGTTCACATCAGCCTTACCTATCCGGGTGGTAAGCGCTATGATGTTTCTATGACCCTCGACCTGAAAAACCATACGAGCCGCTATTCTTCATCATCCACGAAAAGGGCGAGGTAACGGCCTGGCACAAGAAAGGGTGGGAGTAAGAATCTAATGGAAAAGTCAAAAAGAGATACCTTATGGGGCATCGGCATCGCGCTCTTGGTGATCGGCATGTTATGGGTCGTCCTTCGCTTTGTGGCAGGCCCAATTCTGGAGCACAGGCTCTTCCCGCAGAGCGAGCCCGACCTTGCCACGATAACGACGCTTACCTCCGTCAGGTTCCCACCAAGCGCCCGGTTGGTTGAGAGTAGACTGTCTGTACACGGGGTAAGTGAGGATATCTGGGCAAAGATAGAGATAGACAAGGTGGATGTGGACAAGTTCATTGCGCCGTTTCCCAAGGACTGGAGGGCAACTGGGCTCAGTTTTGCCAAGTATGCCAGTCACCCCAAGAAACTCCCCTGGTGGCATCCCGACACAGGCAAGAAGCTCCTGACATTCCTGACAAGCGGGGAAGTGAAGGATTCCTCCAAGCTCTTTACGCTAATGATGCAGATCAACATGGATGATGCCAAGAAAGCCACTATCTATCTCTGGTGGGGAATGGGATGACCGGACAGCATCAAGACGAATGTCCGGAGACGGCGATAAAGACGAGACACGTCTGGCTGCCAGTCGCAGTGGGGGCGCTGGCCGGATTTGCCGTGACAGTCGTTTTGCCTGCGGCCTTGTTAGCGTATGTGTGGCGGGGAGGCGGGGCGTTTGTCAATGAGCATCCGGACTTGCATTGGATCTCCTATGTGTGGTCAGGCTTGACAGGACTCTATGAGGGTGTGAACGGTATTGGGATGGACCCCGAGTCACATTTCATCTGGCCTTCATGGGTAATCATCGGAGCGTTGCTCGGGTTCCTTTGGCATCTCCGAAAAGCGAGGGCCGATTCAGTAGAAAAGCCAAAGGCACGCAAACGGCCATTCACTTTTTTGCGGTTGGCGGCGTTATTTAGCTACGTACTCATGCTGGGAATGACATCTCTAACCATGCCCCTCTCCTTAATCATTCCCGTGAGGAATCCGCCGGACAGCACTTTTTCCCTATACGGCGCTGCTCTTAGCCCGTGCCTTGCCTTGTTACTGGCGATGTACGTCTTTTTGCGACAGAGAGTCGGCAATAAGTATGTGACCCTGGTGGCGATGGTCCTACTGGGTATGCAACTCGCCTATCTGCTATGGTTCGGGTACACAGAAATCCTGCCCATAATCCTTGAGCTGTTGTTTCGGACATAGACTTGGAGGAAAGGGCCTCGTTCCCCTCCCTCTCCGTGTCCTCCGTGACTCCGTGTTTCAACCTGTGAAGGACTTACGCCGCCTCGGGACTAACGATAACCTACCAAAGCTTCCGAGGTAGACACACATGGACAAGGTACGAATCGGGATCGTCGGCGTGGGAGGGATGGGGAGCCATCATGCGAGGTATCTCCAGGCCGGCGAGATCAAAAGAGCCGACCTGACGGCCGTCTGCGATATTGACGCGAGCAAGCTCGCCAAGTGGGAGAACGTCGAGAAGTTCACCGAGAGCGGCAAGCTCATCCGCTCGGGCCTCGTGGACGCCGTCGTCATCGCCACCCCACACTACGGCCAAACAACCGTCGGCGTAGACGCGTTCGACCAGGGTCTCCACGTACTCACCGAGAAGCCGATCTCCGTCCACAAGGCCGACTGCCGGCGCATGATAGATGCTCACAAGCGCTCGAAAAAGGTCTTCTCGGCCATGTTCCAGATGCGGACCGAGCCCCTGTGGAAGAAGATCAAGCACTTCATCGCCAGCGGCGAGCTTGGGGAGATCACGCGCGTCACCTGGGTCATCACCGACTGGTTCCGAACCGAGTCGTATTATGCAAGCGGCGGATGGAGGGCTACGTGGAGCGGCGAGGGCGGCGGAGTCCTCCTGAACCAGTGCCCGCACAATCTCGACCTCCTCCAATGGCTCTTCGGCATGCCCTCGAAGATCCGCGGGTTCTGCAAGTTCGGCGCGAAGCACGACATAGAGGTCGAGGACCAGGTCACGGCCTATCTGGAATACCCCAACGGCGCGACCGGCGTCTTCATCACCACGACCGGCGAGGCCCCGGGGAGCAATCGCTTCGAGGTTGCGGGCGATCGGGGCAAGCTGGTCATGGAGGGCGGCAAGATCGCCTTCATCCGCAATGAGGAGTCTGCCTCCGAGTTCCTCCAGACCAGCAAGGCATCGTTCGCCGTGCCGCCGGTCTGGAACGTGGAGATCCCTTATGGCGGCCAGAATCCCGGCCACAAGGCCATAACCCAGAACTTCGTGGATGCCATCCTCGACGGCGTTGACCTCATTGCGCCCGCCGAGGAGGGGATCAACTCGGTCGAGATCGCCAACTGTATTCTCTATTCGGCGTGGACCGACAGCACAGTCGAGCTGCCCCTTGATGCCGACGCCTACGAGGCCGCCCTGAAAGAGCGGATCGCCAACTCGAAGTTCACGAAGAAGACCAAAGGCCCGGCGGCCGACGACATACTGGCCTCGTTCAAATGATACTCGATCGGATCAGCTATCACGCAGTCTACGATAATTCCATTCTCGACGCGCTGAGGTATGCGCTGGACAACGGCTTCACGGGCGTGCAGGTGGATGCTCAGTCGCCGCATTTGTCGTTCGAGAGGCTCACAGACGCCGATTGCCGGGAGATTCGCGAGTTCGTCGCCCGGAACTCCATGCGGCTGATCGTCCACACGCCGGATGACAACGTCTCGCTCTACGAGACCAGCCGCTATCTCCGCGAGGGGATCATGAGCTACTACGAGGCGCTGTTCGCATTCGCTGAGAAGGCCGGCTCGCAGATGGTGACCTTCCACCTGGGCAACCTGGCGACCTGGAAGACGGACACCGAGCCGTGCCAGGCTCAGCCTGCAGCGGATATCCCGATGTATCACGAGGCGCTGGAATCGAATCTCGATCGTCTGATCGAAATGGCGGACGGGCGGTTCACCCTCTGCCTGGAGAACTTCAAGCTCAATGCGCTGGAGATGCTCCAATCGTTCCTGGACGATGGGCGGCTCTCCCTGTGCTGGGATCTGGCGAAGACCGCCGGCCCGGAGTTCGAGGCGTTCCTGTGGAAGAATCTGGCACACATCCGCCAGGTGCATCTCCACGACGTCCGGGACGGGCGGTCACACCGAGTGATCGGCACCGGGGAAATTGATTTCATGTGCTTCCTGCCCAGGCTCGGCGAGGCGGGGGTCATGGACTTCTGTATCGAGGTCCGCCCGTGCGAAAAGGCGCTCGAAAGCCTGCAAAACCTGAAGACGATGCTCAATGAGAAAGGTTGATCTTATGCGCAGATTGCCCCTGGTATTCCTTATCCTGCTCACATCCGCCGCCTGGGGGATCAACGCCCCCGTCACCATGACCTTCGGACCCAATCCCACCGATGCCCTCACAAGCGATGGCTCGGTCTACTCTGCCGATTCGGGCTTCGGGTGGGATCAGGATATCCGTTCCCAGGCCCGGAAGCGGGCTGACGGCACTGCCGGAGTCGCCCTGATTGACCGGTCGGTGACCCAGGCGACGTTCACAATTGACCTCCCCGACGGCGACTATCTCTTCGAGGTCAAGGCCGGCGACTCCGAGTACACCAGCGGCTTGGCGGTGATGATTGACGGGGAGATCGCATCGCCGCCTGCTAGGATCAGCAGAGGAGCTTCGGCGACCCAGGTCATCCCCATCACCAGTCGGCGGGGCAAGGCGCAGATCACCTTCGTCGGCGGCCAACAAGGGTATCCGAACTCGGTGATCAACAGCATCAAGATCACGCCCGCCTCGGCGGATCGGGAGCTTTGGAAACGGCTGTCCGACGCCTCCATTGCCCAGCGCAAAGCCGCTCGTGAGTCAATGATCGCAAGGGCCGCGAAGCGCGAGAAGCAGCGAGCGACCTACACACCCTTGCGCCTGAAGAACCTTTCCACCCCTCGGCAAACCATAGATCTCACGGGCAAGTGGCTCTTCATGCCCTCGCAGGACTCCAAAGACCCCGCAAATCCGGCAAGTGACGACTCCTCCTGGCACGTCCTCGGGGTACCCCAATTCTGGCAGCCGAGCGAGTGGTGGATCTACACGGCGGTCAACGGCACTTCCCACAACTGGATCCGTAAGGAGGTCGAGCGCTGCGAGCAGTCCACCTTCGACTATGCGAACACGACCTCGGGCTGGTATCGCCAGTGGATCGAAGTGCCCGCCTCCATGAAGGGCAAGCGCTTTGTGCTGAAGTTCGACGCCGTCGCGAGCATCGCCGAGGTCTTCTGGAACGGCAAGCCGGTCGGGTCGCACGTCGGCATGTTCGGCCCGTTCGAGTGCGAGGTGACGCCCCAAGTCCGATTCGGCGAAAAGAACCTCCTGGCGGTGATGGTCGGCTCGAGCAAGACGGATCCCAGTTTCCAAAAAGAGAGCGTCGGGGTGGCGGTGACCGTCAATATCACCAAGGACATGCTCAATTCCCTCCCGCACGGCTGGTATAAGGTCGGGCTGCCGGGCATCTGGCAGCCGGTCAGC
>DASRZD010000220.1:0-2203 GCA_035686805.1 Armatimonadota bacterium | reverse complement strand
GACGGTATGCTGAAATAGGACTTACTATGAGATACGTCATCGTGCTTGTCCTGATACTGGCTGCGATTCCTGCCCTGTGCGCCGATACACCCGCGAATTATGCCGAGAGCATTTCGGGGACGCTGGTCAAGTTTGACATGGTCGGCATCCCGGCGGGGAAGGTCACGATGGGAACTCAGACGGTTCAGGTGAAAGCTCTCTGGATCGCCAAGACCGAGACGACCTGGGACGCCTACGACGTCTTCGTCTATCGGCTCGACGAGCCTCAGGGTGCTCCCAGCGGCAATGATGCGGTCTCGCACCCCAGCAAGCCCTATGGCGCGGCAGATCGAGGTTACGGCCACAAGGGCTATCCGGTGATCAATGTCTCCTACTATGCGGCCGAGCGGTACTGCAGGTGGCTCACCGCAAAGACCTGCCATACCTATCGCCTGCCCACTGAAGCCGAGTGGCAGTACGCGTGCCTCGCAGGCGCGCCCGAGCCGGATGAGAAGTCGCTGGACAAGTATGCCTGGTTTTGGCAGGAGAAGACTCAGCCGGTCGCTCAGAAACTCCCGAATGCGTGGGGGATCTATGACATGCTTGGCAACGTGGCGGAATGGTGCGCCGGCCTGGATTGTGCCGCCGGAGCGAGCATCCCGGATCGTCGGGACAAGCCCGTCGTATGCGGCGGCTCTTTCGAGGACTCCGCCAATAAGATCAAAGCATCCACTCGCAAATATCAGGACGATTCCTGGCAGGCGAACGACCCTCAGAACCCGAAAAGTAAATGGTGGCTCTCCGACGGCCAGTTCGTCGGATTCAGGATAGTCAGAGATCAGTGAACACGGAGGGGTTTGTGATGACAAAGCAAGACTGCGCCATATCTCGCAGGGATTTTCTGAAGGGCTCGGTGGCATCAGCGGCGGTCATCGGGGCGGGCACGATGGGATTGATGCCTGGAGCATGGGCCGCCGGCTCGGATACCATCAAAGTGGGAGTGATCGGCTGCGGCGGACGAGGGACGGGGGCAGCATTCGACTGCCTGAATGCAGACCCGGGCGTGAAGATCGTCGCCCTCGGAGACCTTTTCAAGGATCGTCTGGACGGCTGTTTAGGTCGCCTTACCGGCGATGAAAAACTGAAAGAGAGAGTGGATATCACCCCCGACCGATGTTTCACCGGCTTCGACAACTACGAGAAAGTGATTGACTGCGGCGTGGATATGGTGATCCTCGCCACACCGCCGGGTTTCCGTCCTGCTCACGTGAAATACGCAGTGGATAAGGGCAAGCACATATTCATGGAGAAACCGGTGGCGGTAGATGCGCCCGGAGTGAAGCTGATCCTCGAAGCGGGTGAGATCGCCACGCAGAAGAAACTGGGCATCGTCGCCGGGACGATCAAGCGGCACCAGGCGAATTATGTAGCCACCGTCAAGCGAATCCACGACGGTGCCGTGGGCGACATACTCTCCGCACAGTGCTATTACAACACCGGCGAACTATGGAATCACGGCCGTAAGCCCGAGTGGACGGACGTTGATTGGCAGATCCGCAACTGGCTCTATTTCACATGGCTTTCGGGCGATCACATCGTCGAGCAGCATGTACACAACATAGATGTCATCAACTGGGCGTTGAATGCTCATCCCGTCAAATGTGTTGGAATGGGCGGCCGGCAGAAACGCACCGATCCCGCCTACGGGCATATCTTCGACCACTTCGCTGTGGAATACGAATATCCGAACGGAGTACGGGTGATGAGTATGTGCAGGCAGCAGGATGGCTGCTCCGGGAACGTTTCCGAGCGTGTCATCGGCACGAAGGGATCCTCCAATTGCGCAGGGCTCATCAAGGGATCGGCAGACTGGAAGTTCGAAGACAGCGTTCCCAGCCCGTACGTTCAGGAGCACGCCGACCTGATCAAGAGCATTCGGGACGGCAAGCCCTTGAACGAGGCCAGGCAGATCGCCGAAAGCAGCCTCACCGCCATCATGGGCCGCATGTCGGCATACACCGGACAGGAGATCACCTGGGAGCAGGCCATGAACTCGCAGGAAAACCTCATGCCCCAGAAGCTTGAGTTTGGCCCGATGCCGGTGGCGCCTGTGGCGGTTCCGGGAAGGACACCATTCAGCTAGTCAAGGATCAATTCGAAAAGGAGAGCAAGATGGAGAAACAAGACAGGACAAGCCCGATATCCCGCAGGACGTTCATCAAGG
>DASRZD010000219.1:0-2073 GCA_035686805.1 Armatimonadota bacterium | reverse complement strand
CCATCCTTGTTGACCAGATAAGTCAGATATTCAATGAAAACCGCCTTGTAGATAAAAATGTAAACCGGTCTATGGGACTGGATAGCCTTCTTCAACTCCTGCTGGGCAACTGTGTACGGTTCCTCGCTGGAGAAGGAACCTAGCTTCCCGCCTATTATGGAAACCAGAATGTCACAACGTCCAGCTTCCTCAAAGCAGCTCTCCATCGGGCTTTTTTCAGGCCCATAAACGATTTGGCCTCTTTCGCTTAGGACGGGCTCATAGCCCATGCCTTGCACGAACGCCGCCAACTCGTGTCGTAAGTGCTGTTGATCGTAAAAGGTGGAGCTAATGAACACCCTTGGTTTAGCCATACTGCCCTCTCCTGACTGCAGTCACTTGCTATCTTAGATGCCAGTCACATGTGTTACAGCAATACTAGCTACATATTGCCGTTATGTCAAGAGCGTAAAAGTCTGCTATAATAGCACCAGATTGACATGGCGTTCGCACGTGCAACAAGCATTGTTGAGGAAGGTGATGGGGTTGTCTAGGATTACCTGCTACGACGGCGTCGGATGTATCGGTGGAAACAAGATCCTCCTTGAGGACGGCGATTCCAAACTCTGGCTCGATTTCGGCCTGGACTTCGGCCGCATGGGCGCTTACTATGAGGAGTACCTGAAGCCTAAATCATGCATCGGCCTTTATGAACCCATCGAAATGGGCCTCCTGCCGCCGATCAAGGACCTCTATCGCACCGACCTCCTCTGCGAGTTGGCCGATCCCTTTGCCGGCGTCCATGCGCAGGAGATCGGCAAGGTGGACGGAATCCTCCTTTCTCACGCTCACATGGACCATATCGGCTCGCTCCACTACGTTCGCCAGGACATCCCGATCTACTGCTCCGCCATGACCCTTGCCATCGCCAAGGTGACTCAGGACACCGGCGGCGACCAGTATTGCTATACGAGCCCTTACGAACCATCTGATACCGGGGAGTTGAGGGCGGCATATTACGGCAGGAATCCGTCGGTCGCGAAGCAGTTCGTCTTCGTTGACGAGACTCCGAGCGCCGAGTTCAACCGGTTCTGGGGGATGACCCCCAGCAGCATGACCGAAAAGGGTCGGAAGCACGAGGCTGTTCCCATCACCACTACCTCGAAGTGCGGGGGCCTGGAGATCAAGCGCTTCCCGGTGGATCACTCGATCTACGGCGCGTCCGCATGGGCGATTAAAACCGGCGGCGGCTGGGTCGTCTACACGGGTGATCTCCGCTGCCACGGCACTCAGGCGAGCCTCACCTGGAAGTTCGCCGAGGATGTCGCCGCCCTCAAGCCGCGCGCTCTCATCATCGAGGGCACGAGAATCAAGGACGAGACTACCGCCACCGAGGACGAGGTCAAGACGCTCGCCCTGGACGCCGTCAAGAAGGCCAAGGGCCTCGTCATCGCCGACTTCGGCCCTCGCAATATCGAGCGGCTCGTGAGCTTCCTGGAGATCGCGAAGGAGACCGGCCGCAAGCTCATCCTCCTCCCGAAGGACGCCTATCTCCTCGAAAAGATGGCCCTCGCCGAGAGTGGAATACCTTCCCTCGATGACAAGTCCATCCTCATCTATAACAAGTATGAAGCCGCTTCGCAGAACTGGAAGAAGATGATCAAGGAGAAGTACCCGGAAGGCAAGTTCGTCACCGCGGCTCAGGTCGCCAAGAATCAGGACAAGGCGATCTGCTGCTTCAGCTTCTTCGACATCAACGAGCTTGCGTACATCAAGCCCATCCCCGGCTCGATCTGGATCTACTCCTCGTGCGAGCCCTTTAACGAGGAGATGCAGATTGACTTCGAGAGGCTTAGTCACTGGCTGGATAAGTATGACATCGAGTATCTTGGCGGCAATGCGGAGGACCAGGGCAATCCTTTCCACGTCTCCGGCCACGCCTGCCAGTCGGATCTCCTCAAGCTTATAGACATTATCAGCCCTGAGATGGTCATCCCGGTGCACACGGAACACGCCGATCTCTACACCAGTCTGCTAAAGGGCAAGTGCGAGGTGACCCTTCCCGCCCGTGGAATGCCGATTGATCTGTGATGA
>DASRZD010000218.1:0-4507 GCA_035686805.1 Armatimonadota bacterium | reverse complement strand
AGTTACGTTGCCGTGTGCGCCCATCTGCGCTCGCACGGGTGCCATCTCGGGACGCGAGGCGGCAATCGAGAAAAACGCAAGAAGCGCAGTCATCCCCAGTACGCTTAATGAATTGAGTACCAGCACGATGATCGAGATCACCGTGACGCTAGTAGGCCGCGGATTGTCCATTATTCGCCCCCTGTATAGTATATGCTTTCACACTGTGTAGACAATGCTGAGCGCGAAAAGGTTGCGAGTCTTCAATCCACTTTCACACTGAACGCCAGACTCCCGTTCCCTCCTGACGGCACACTCGGGATCGTCCACTTGACCGACTTCGCCGCTGAGTCATAAGCCCCGCCGGAGAGGTAGGTGGTGAACTGGGGCAGGGGGCAGGTGATGGCAACCGAGGATGCCGGACCAGCGCCCGTGTTCCGGTAGGTGATGGTATAGGTGAGGGTCTCGCCGGGCTTGGCCTCCGCCTTGTCAACCGTGAGACTGAGGCTGATGTTCGGCACGCTGGTGCTGACGCCGTCAGTCCGCGGGTAATCCGGGTAGTAGACACCCATGGTCTCGGAGTAAGCAGTCGGCGTCGAGCCTTCCTCAAGTTGGAAGTCGCTCAGCAGTAAATACTGGCCATCGCCGCTGGTATCGTCGTAGATGTACACATCGGCGCTCGAAGTACCTGAGGGCGCGGTCTTCTTGACCTTGATCTGCTCCCAGTTCCCCGAGCCCTGATAGGTGAACATGCCCGAACCGAGCGACGCACCCGCCGCATCCCTGAAGGTCAGGCGAATATCGCCTTTAACCCCCGATGCCGAGCCCTTTATGTAGCCGCTCAGCGTGTAGGTCTTGCCCGCGACCACCGCAGTCGTCGTCTGCTTGATATACTTCCAGGCAGCGGGCGTCATGAACCGAATGGCCCGATTCCCCGTGACTGAGTTCACATCGCCCGCTTTCACGAGATAGGGCACGTTCTTGCCGTTGACGTACGCCCAGCCGGGATTGCGCCAGTAGGTCGTATTGGAGACCCCTTCCACGATGCCATAGCGGAATGTGCCGTTCGTGAGCTTATTCTTGTTCGATGCGGTGGCGACGCTGACGTAATTCCCGCTCCCGAGCACGAGAGGCGCATTGTACGCGACCCCCGGCTTCCCGAACGTGAGGATCAGCTTCGGGCGCTGGCCGTCGTAATAATCCGCCCGGCCATAGGAGATCCCCCAGATCTTCCCATTACGCGTGTCGCCCGACGATCCTGCGAGCGCGAAACTCGCTTTGGAGGCGGCTGCCTCGAAGGCCGTCCGCATGATGTCCGTCACATCGAAATCCACCCATATCTTGCCCTCGCCCGCACCTACCAGCCGCCGGAAGCCATTCTCCACCGGAAGTGGGGAAGTCGCCATAGTCACGGTCGAGGGGTCATAAGTTCCGGCAAGGCGCATCACGTGAACATAGAGATCGAGCGCCCCCGAATTGTAGTTTCCGCGGCAATAGTTACTGAGCGTCGCCGAGATGATCTGCCGGTCCTTCGGAACGAGCGATAGGTCATACTGGAGGAACTCCTTGATCGTGTAATCCACCGGATCCCAGTCATTCCAGTTCGACTGAGTGACCGCCTCGTTTGCCCAGCGATTCGTGCTGTCGGCGTAGTTCCCCGGGGAGAGAGTTACTTCCGCGCCTGAGCCCGTTGCGGGTCGAAGCGTGAGCACCGCCTCGGGCGAAGTTGCCGAGGGTGGGGGAGGCGGAGCCTCATCGAACGCCAGGTATCCCCATTGATCGGGCTGAGTCTCATTGCCCGGCGTCCACTTCTGGATATTGACCGTGGATGCCCCAACAATGGTCGAAGTCTGGTTATAGTTCAGGAAGTTCACTCGCCACCGAGAACCCGGCGCAGGCGCAGAAACGCCCATCGTTGACCAAGGGATTCGGATTGTCTGCTGGATGGAAAGGTTGCCGGCGAACCAGCCCTTGTTCTCCCATCCCGCTAGCTTGTTCGTCTTCCCATCGAAACTGGGAAACTCGCCGGACGCCCGCTTCGGTTGCGCGGGATAGCGGTCATCAACCGTCGCCAGGAAGTAGAACCTCCGACCATCCGGCGTCTGGATCCATATCGCGTTGCTGTCCACCAGCGTCAGGTCAGTCGTCGTCCCCTGGGGGTATACACGGGTCGAGCGGTCAATATTCATGAAGGCGATATAGAGGGCAGTGTTGTCGTAAGTCGCCAGCACTTCGGTGTGATTGCGCGTTCCCGGGCGACCGCCTCCATTGCCGAACCACGTGGGACTGCATGGATACCATGCCGACGCCTCGGCCGGGTCCTGAAGCCGCGCAACGAGCGGAGGCGGAGTTGTCGCCGTCCGCAAGTGAATGACCGGGAACTCGGCGGATGCAAAGGATGCTAATAGCATCAGGGGAATCAAGAACAGCGAATTGCTTCTCATGGCTAACTCCAATGCGCCTATGACGGTTGCCAGCCATGATACGCCTATGCTACCCCTTCGTCAACAAGCAAGCAGGCTATGCCACCAGCATAATGCCCGCCCCGAATCGCCCTGTGCCGGGTGTATGTCGCTCGGAGAAAAACCTATCGTGATTGCATTTGGTGCAGATCCCGGCGACCTCAATGCTTCGAACGCCCGCCTCCGTGAGCTGCCTGCGATTCCCCTCCCACAGATCGAGGTGATTCCGATCGTGAACAAGGTCAGCGTCGAACTGTGAGATGACCTCGGGTCCAACCTCATAGCAGCAAGGGCCGATGGACGGACCTATCCCTGCAATGATGTCCTCTGGCCGGCAGCCATACGAGTCGCGCATGGCCTCGACTACCTTCCTGCCGATCTGCTTTGCCGTGCCCTTCCAGCCGGCATGGGCGGCGGCCACCGCACGCTGCATCGGATCATAGAGCAGGATGGGCGTGCAGTCGGCCAGCAAGACCATGAGGCAAATGCCGGGGATATTGGTGATCATCGCATCAGTGGCGTCGAGGGCGGTCTCATAGTTGAATGCCCCCTGGCCCTTATCGCTCTCGGTAATGATCGCAAATTCGATCATCGTGAACCTGCTTCGCGACTGCGAAACTGCCCAATGGCACATTAATCGAGTCAGCGAGACGCCTCCGATTCTCGAGAACATGCTCAGGGTTATCTCGGGTGCCGAATCCCAGATTCAGCGAGTCATAAGGGGGAAGACTCACACCGCCGACACGGGTGGTAATGAAATGGGTGACGTCCTGGTAGCATGCGAGGCTTTCGAATTGTATCATCGTGTGTCATATCGTAGTTTCCTCGCATACCAGATATTGCCCTCTGTGCCCGTCGGGCCTCGAAACGATGGGTACTTCTCAGGCTCGCGAGACATGATATGCCCGTCACACATAAGGTAGTTGTTATAGTTGCCATGCCATGGCTCATCGGCCAACTGCCAGTGTGGCTTAGGCGACGGGTAGTATCCCCGCACGCAAGTCCAGTCGCCACAGCGATAGACATATCCCTCGCCATCGTAGTGGGTCTGATCGCCCGGTATGCCCTCGAAGAGTAGTATGGTCTCCGAAGCTGTCGTTATCGAGGTCAGCGAGATGCCATCCAGGTAGGCATTGCCCGCGGGGTAGGGCAGATCCGGCGGCTCTCTGAGAAACGAGTTCATGCTATAGGTTCGCGGAGACCAGGGGGTTGCCCATTTGCCGGCGTAAGACGGGCAGCAGAAGACGCTCTTACCTCCCATCTCCTGGCATCGCAGATAGACATTCAGGCCCTTTGATTCCTGCGCCCAATAGGTCAGGTCACCTGGCTGACCCCCAGGGCAGGGCAGGCAGTTGTCCCAATCCTGGACATAGAGCTGGAAAGCGGCATAGAGCTGCCGGAGGTTCGACTGGCAGGTGGTCTTCTTGGAGGCCGCTTTCGCCGAGAGGAACACAGGGAACAATATCCCGGCAAGGATAGCGATGATCGCTATGACTACAAGGAGTTCGATAAGGGAGAAGCCGTTCTTGCTGCGTGCAGGCACTGTGCACCTCCGGACAAGCCTTTAGTCTTACAGCCCAGAGGATTCTAGCAAGCGGTCATCCGCAAAGCAAGTATCATGTGGTGAGATTTTCGTGAAATAACAGACATACCTGTGGCGAGACAAACAAAAAGCCGGTTAGTCCGCTTTCGGCGGGCCAACCGGCTTTTTGTTAAGCTGGCGACGACCTATTCTTCCGCCCCGTTGCCGGGGAAGTACCGTCGGCCCTGGAGGGCTTAACTGCCGTGTTCGGGATGGGAACGGGTGTACCCCCTCCGGTATGGTCACCAGCAAAACCGATCGTGCATAGTGCCTAGTCCATCGTGCCTAGTGCACCAAGCACCAAGCACTACGAACGCTCATAGAAAACTGCATAGTGGATAGGTAACCGATACATCTCGAATAATCATTCGCTCATGACCGAGGTCATGGGCGAGTGATTAATGGTCAAGCCGCTCGACCGATTAGTACAGCTAAGCTGAACGCATTGCTGCGCTTACACCTGCTGCCTATCAACCAGGTAATC
>DASRZD010000217.1:0-2344 GCA_035686805.1 Armatimonadota bacterium | reverse complement strand
TTTCAACCCCTTCTGCCTTGCCAGGCTCATCGTCGTCCGGCAGATTCGAGCCACGCTTCCATAGGCCACCAGCACCAGGTCGGCGTCTTCGGTGTCATACTCCTCAGCCCTGACGTCATGTGCCGTTGCATCGGCATACTTGGCCTGGATCTCCAGGTTGATCCTCTCCAGGTCCTCGGGCACTATATAAAGCGAAGTGCAGAAGTTCCTGCCTCGCCCGGATGCACCGGTAGTCGCCCACGGCTTCGGAGGAATGCTGACTTCCACCTTCTCGGGGATTTCGATCGGCTCGAGCATCTGGCCGATGATCGCGTCGCTCAGGATCATCGCCGGATTCCGATACTTGTCCGCCAAGTCGAAGGCCAGGACCGCATGGTCGAACATCTCCTGGACCGACCAGGGGGCGACCGTCAGGAGCTTATAGTCCCCGTGTCCCCCACCCTTCACGGCCTGGAAATAGTCGGCTTGAGCCGGAGCGATGTTCCCCAGACCCGGCCCGCCACGCTGGACGTTCGCAACCACGCATGGAAGCTGAGCGCCCGCGATGTATGACAGCCCTTCCATCTTCAGGCTGACTCCCGGGCTGGAGGACGAGGTCATCGCTCGAATACCCGCGCAGGCAGCGCCGTAGACCATATTGATCGCCGCGACCTCACTCTCCGCCTGCAGGAAGACACCCCCTGCCTCGAACATGTATTTCGACATATACTCCGGGACTTCGTTCTGAGGTGTGATGGGGTAGCCGAAGAACGCCCGGCATTGGGCCGCAATCGCGCCCCGAACAATGGCTTCGTTGCCCTTCATCAACATCTTCTTGCCCATCACTTGTACACCTCTATTGCCACGTCGGGGCACATCACGGCGCACACCGTGCATGCGTTGCACTCGCCCGTGTCACGAAACTCCGAAGGATGATGCCCCTTGCTGTTGAACTTTTCCGCCATGATTATCAGATGCTTCGGGCAGAAGTAGACGCAAAGCTCGCAGCCCTTGCACCGCTCCTCATTGATCGTAATGTTTCCCATCTTACCTCTCCCCCAGCAGCTGGTCCAGCCTCGTCAGAACTGCGTTGTTCTCGATAAGGCGTGAGATCGAACACTTCTCCGAGTAGATATTCACCGCCGCCATCAAAATCACTATCGCAATCTTCGCCGGCACACCCAAACTGAGTACAATCGCCAAGCCCAAGATCGCCCCCAGGACGTTCGAGCCGGCGTCTCCCAGCATTACCTTCGCCGAACGGTCAAGCACACTCAACCACAAGACTGGGATGAAAACTGGCAGCATGACATTGACAACAGCCCCCGCGTGGTAGGTAAGCCCCAGCGCCAGCACGCCCAACCACCAACATGATACTGCTCGGCCGGGCCTCAAGTCCAGTAGATTGAGCGTATTTGCCGATAAACAAATCACAAGGCCATTCAGGATGCCGATGGCGGGATCGCCATGGGCGGCATATGCTCCAATGCTAAAGCCGAGAATCGCGCCGCCGACGGCCTTGATCAGTCCAGTACTTACTTTCCCTTTCGCCAGCAGACGGATGTGTCCTCTAAACCCGCCGACCTCACGATTGCCGAAGATGTCATCAATCAGTCCCAGGACTCCAAACCCCAGAATGGCTGCCAGAGGCAGCGTCTCCCATATCAGCAACGGAGACGCCGCCAGCACCAACACAAATCCGTATCCAGTAGGTATCCGGTGACCCTTGAAGTTCTCCCGCGTAAGCCGAAATGCCTTAGATAGCATGCTCATAATGAGCATGGCCAAGATCGTCAGGCCGGCGCTGGCGAGCAAGACTTTCCAATCCAAGAGCCAGGTTATCATCTCCCCAGCGCCTTCCGACCCAGGGTCAGGAGCACGTCGGCCATCTGCCGCCCGCGATGCACGAAGCCCCTCAGACTCCGTCCAGACGGCCGATGCACCATCCGCACGGGAACTTCCACCACCCGGTATCCGCCCCTGAGGGCATCAATGGTAAGCCCGGTCTCAACTCCGAACCTCAGGGCGAATCCCCGTTTCTCGACGATTTCCCGCTTAAACGCCCTCTGCCCGGACAGCGGCGACTGTACCCACTTTCCGCCGAGAAGCCTGATTCCCAGCCTGGCCGTCTTCATGGCGAGGCCGAATCCCCCACTTCGCGATGAGAGTTTCCCATCAGCATCCGTCGGCTTGAAGACGGCGATTGTCATATCCGCCTCGCCACTGAGCACCGGCTCGAGGAGGTTCACCGCCTCCGAAGCCGACTTCCCCAGGTCGGCATCCAGGAGCAGCAGGACTTCGCCGTTGGCCTGAGACAAAGCCTTGTTGAGTGCCGCGCCCTTCCCCCGATTTCGCCCCAGCATCA
>DASRZD010000216.1:0-3036 GCA_035686805.1 Armatimonadota bacterium | reverse complement strand
AGGCCCGATGCCGCCAATGCGGGATTGAGGGCATGCGTCATGATCGCCTTCGCGGTCTCCAAGGCGTCGCTGCCGATGCGAAAGACGGCCGTGTTCCCGCTTCGGAGGACGCCGGTCGCATCGGCGAGGACGTTCGGCCGCCCCTCGAATACAAAAGCGACCACCCCGACCGGGCTCAGCACTCTATCAACCGTCCAGCCCTCATGCTTGACGGTCGAGGCGACCTTATCCCTGCTCGACGGCAGATCTCGCCACTGACCCAGTCCCTCGATCATGCGCCTGCGCATCTTCTCATCGGCAACGAGCCGGGTTGTGGATCGGCCCTTCTCCTTCGCACGGGCGACGTCCGTCTGGTTTACCGAGGCAATCCTGGCCCAGACGACATCATCCGCTAGGCGATCCGCAAACCGGGTGTAAAACTCAGTGATCTGTTGGTCAGCCACCCCCAACATGGCCTCGAAGGCCTCGACCGCCTTCAAGACCGCGCTCGAAACAAGGTCATGAACCACCTTCGGGATGTGGAGGATTTCGCCGGTCTTGCGCACGGCGATGAGCTGATCGCCCGGCTGGAACTTCTCCGCCAGCTCCTCCGAGACGTGGACAATTCTGTCCCCGCCGACGAGGATAGGCATTCCGGGCGTGAGTTTGTCTAATCTAGCTTCCATTGGTTTCCTCGTTCGTAGGTCTGACAAGTCTTGCTGGTCCGACGAGTCCGGCTTTACGCATTACGGATTACGGGTTACGGATTACGCATTAGAGTGCCATCATCTCCTCAAGCCGAACAAGCTCCTCGTCGGCAGGGCGCTCTTCGGCAAGCACCTCATCGAGCGGCATGGCGACCGGTCGGCCGGCCCTGATCCCGACCATGATTCCCGATTGGCCGCTGAGAAGCATCTCGACCGCGGACGCGCCGAGTTTCGTCGCAAGCAGCCTGTCAGCAGCGGTCGGAGACCCTCCACGCTGGACGTGCCCCAGGACGGTCAGCCGTGCCTCGTACTTGGGACCGGCAACGGTATTCAGGCATTCACAGATATCGGTTGCAGTGGGACGAGCGCCCTCAGCGACAACTATGATGAAGTGCGGCTTGCCTCTCTCACGCGCCTGAGCCATCTCTTTCACGATCTCTTCCATGCTCATCGGCCGCTCGGGTACGATGACCATCTCCGCGCCGCCCGCCACTCCTGCCGCCAGCGCCAGATATCCGCTCCGACGGCCCATGACTCCCACCACGAACGCCCGTTGATGCGCGCTCGCCGTGTCCTTGATCTTGTCCAGCGCTTCGAGGATGGTATTAGTGGCGGTGTCTGTGCCTATCGCCATGTCGGTTCCACAGATGTCGTTGTCTATGGAGGCGGGCGCGCCCACGCACGGAATGCCGGCGTTGTGAAGCTCCCTCGCACCTCTCAGCGAGCCATCGCCCCCGATGACGACCAGCCCCTCGATCCCAAGTGTACGGATGTTGTTGATCCCCTTCTGGAAACCCTCCGGCGTGCAAAACTCCTCACATCTCGCCGTCTGGAGGATCGTCCCGCCCCATCTCGCAATCCCACCGACCGAGCGGCTGGTCAGGGCTTGAGCATCGCCGGACCATAAGCCCGAGTACCCCCGGCTGACGCCGACTGTCTCGACGCTCCGATAAAGGGCCGCCCGAACGACGGCTCGGATACATGCATTCATGCCGGGGGCGTCTCCCCCGCTTGTCAAGACGCCAATTGTTTTCATGGCAGAATTATAGCATAAAGGTTATGGGTTGTGGGTTATGGGTTATAGGGCTCCCCAAAACCTGCAACCTACCACCTATAACCCCTCTTTCACGCTCCCGCTATCCTCGGCATCCGAGTCGGCTCGCAGACGAGGGTTGCGTTCATGAACTTGCGCAGGAGCTCACACTTCACGCCCGCGTAGTTGGGGTCTGCCCATCGATTATGAACTTCGACGGGGTCCTTTTCGAGGTCGAATAGCTCGCCATAGTCACGATCTCGGTAGACGGTGATCTTGTAGCGTTCGTCCACATAAGTTCTCAGGTGAACGAGCGTTGGCTCATGGCGGTTCTCGACGACTATCCAGTCGCGGGCCGAGTCCTTCTTCCCACACCAGACATCGAACTGGTTTACGCCCGTCATGAGGCCGGGGACGTCAATTCCTGCTGCCGCCAGGAACGTTGGCGAATAGTCTACCAGACTCTGGAGCGACGAGTTCACGGAATTCTGGGCGATCCGTCCCGGGAACCAGGCGATCATCGGCACGCGAATCATGTCCTCATAATGGAACGCCCCCTTCGCAATCAGCCCGTGCTGACCCAGGAAGTGCCCGTGGTCGGTCGAGAAGACCACCAGCGTATTATCTGCAAGCCCCAGCCTCTCCAGACCGTCCATGATTCGGCCGATCTGCTGATCCATGAGGCTGATCATGCCATAGTAGATGGCCATGTTCTTCTTGAGCGCCGCCTCACTGATGAGATGTGAATGGAAGCCGTGTGCCCCATAGGTCTCGCGGTACATGGAGAAGTCCGGCTTCGCCTCCTGCGTCTTCTGGAAATGAGGCGGATTCAGGTCATGCTCGCCGGGCGTGAGCTTGCCCGGGACCATATCGTTCGGATCGTACATCGAGGCCCACGGCTCGGGAACGAGATACGGCGGATGGGGGTCCTGGAAGCTCGACCAAAGGAAGAACGGCTTGTCCTCGGCCTTGCACTGCTCCATATAGGCGATCGTGCGCTCGGCGGTCCAGCAGGAATAGTGATACTTCTCGGGCAGGTCCCAATGATGCTTGCGCTTCGGCTCATTCTCCGGCCATTTCCAGAAGTAGTCGCGCCAGTTCTTGAGGCCATTTTCCTCCATCCAGATGCCGTAATGCTGGCCTGCGTGGGACTCGTCCGCATGGTTTCGGGCGACCTCCACGTGCTCGAACCCATACCAGGGCCCATGGAACTTCCGCCAGAAATCGAGGTCGCGCATGATCGGCTGGCACTCGAGCGACGTGCTCTCGGGGGTCGAGCGCAGTGGCTGGAAGTGAGCCTTGCCGATGAGGGCGGTC
>DASRZD010000215.1:0-6623 GCA_035686805.1 Armatimonadota bacterium | reverse complement strand
TTCAGATGCGCCGAGGTGAAAGTGGGATCGAGGCCGATCGCATCCTCATATTGTTCGATCGCTTCCTGATTCCTCCCCAGCTTTAGCAGACAGACTCCATAATCGTAGTGCGCCTGCGCGTCCTCCGGGTCCAAGGCAATGGCATCCTGGAAGTGAGCCATCGCTTCCTTTGGCAGGCCAAGGTTATCAAGCAGTCGGCCGAGATTGACATGGCCCTGGGCATATTCGGGGTTTACCTCCACTGCCCTCAACATATTGGCGTATGCCTCATCATACTCTCCCTTGTGCATCAGCGCCGTTCCCAAATCGTTGTACGCCTCGAAGTAGTTCGGATGGAGCTTGATCGCTTTTCTGAAATAGGGGATGGCTTCGTCCAGCTTCCCTTGCTCCGCCAGGACACTTCCAAGGTTGTGGTAGGCGAGGAATCCATCGGGCTTGATCGTTATCGCCTCTCGGTAGTGCTTAATCGACTCATTTTGATCCTTCAGGACCGTGCCGAGATTGACGTGGGCGACATAGTTGTCCCGCGTGACGGCGATTGCATGCTCGTAGAGCGTGATATCGTCATGCCAGTAGGGGAGCTGCATCCTGGTCAGCACGGCGAAAATCAGCAGAACCGCACAAGCCCCGACCGCAGCAGCCTTCCCTCTCAGGAACTCGGCGAGCCCCCAGGTCAAAGCTATGAACAAGCCGATCAACGGAATGTACGCGTACCTGTCCGCCATCGCCTGATTGCCGACTTGAACCAGGCCGATCACCGGCACAAGCGTTCCCACGTACCACAGCCATCCCACCGCCAGGTAAGGTCGTTTGCGAGCCATCCACAAAGCGAGCGCCGTGATTAGGATGAGGGCCATTCCCGCTGCCGCCGCTTCCCACAATGGCAGGTTCTTGCCGGGGTGCGGGTAGAATGCCGCAAGTCTCACCGGCCAGAGCATCTTCGAAATGTACCCCATGTAGGCCACGAGCGCATTCGGGATTCGAACACTCATCGGATAAAGCTCGGCGGTTGCGAGTGCGCCGCCCTTCTGTTGGGCATAGTAGGTGATCACGCTGGAACCCGCCGAAATGAGGAGGAGAGGCAGTTTCTCCAGAATGAGCCTGCCGATTCGAACTCTCTTCATCCGCTCGAGGGGCCAGTAGTCCATCAGGAGCAGCACGAATGGCAGGGATACGAGCATTGGCTTGGATGCGAGTCCGAGAATGAACAATCCGACGACCAGGCCGTAGTTACCCAGGCTCGATCGTTTCGAGTAACGCACGTACGCCAGCATGGTTAGAAGCCAGAAGAACGTGCTGAGAACATCCTTGCGCTCGGCTACCCACGCCACTGATTCCACGTGCAGCGGATGAACCCCGAATAGGGCCGCCACAAATGCGCTGGGCCAGAATGCCCCCGTGGTGCGTGACAGTAAGGCGAACAGGAGCAACACGTTTGCCAGGTGGAATATCAGATTGGTGGCATGGTGGCCGATCGGATTAGGCCCATAGAGCTGACCATCGAGCATGTGCGACATCCACGTAAGCGGATGCCAGTTCGAGGATTGCAGGGAGGTCAGCGACCATTTGATCTCGTCCAGGGTGAGCCCATGCTGAACGTGCGGATTAGCAGTGACATATTCGAGGTCGTCGTAGACAAAGCCGTTCTTGTAGACCGGCCAGTAGGCCAGAAGGACGACAATCAGAAGTGCGCAAATCGCGTAACGTCTCAGAGCCGGAGGGGCTTGCATCAGTCTACCTTGGTCTGGGCATCTTGCTGCTCAGGGCATCCATGAAGGCCGGCTGGAGCTTTGTGCCTTCTCTCTCGACTATTTCGACTTCCTTCCATGCCTCCGCATACTTGCCCGTGGCATAGTAGGCTATGGCCAGATTGCAGTGTGCCGCCAAATTGTTCGGGTTGAGGCGCAGAGCGAGTTTCAGCTCTTTGATGGCATCATCCCACTTCTCCTCCGAGTTGTAGGCACAGCCCAGGTTACAGTGAGCTTCGGCATGATTTGGATCCTGGCGAATTACTTCCTGGAACTCCGCCTTCGCCTCGGGTATCTTCCCCTGCTGAACATAGGCTATGCCCTTGTCGAAGTGCTCCTGAGGACTCATCTCCGGCTTGGATGTGCCGGCCGGCTTATTCGTCCGCTTGACTAGAGGGTCTTGCAGGTCTTTCAGTTTCGGATCGAGGAAAACGGCTTCATTATACGCATACTGGGCCTCCGGCATGCGGCCGAGCTTCTGAAGGGCAACCGCCAGGTTGTAGTGGGCGGTCGCGTACTTGGGATTGTCCTGAATGGCCTGCTGATACTGGTCAATGGCCTCCGCGATTCGCCCCATCCTGTATAATGACGTCCCCAGATTGCAGTGTGCGTCAGCGTTGTTCGGGTCGAAAGCCAGGGACTTCCTGAAATGGATTATCGCCTTGTCGAACAACCCGGCATCCAGATATGCAGATGCGAGATTGTACTGGCTGTAGTCGTTCTTGGTGACGGCGATTGCATGGCTAAACAGGGTGATGTTGTTCTTCCAGTAGCCCAGTTGGCAGACTGTAGAGATCATCAGCGGCAGCAGAATGACGGCCGCAATCGAGGGATATACGTTCGCGAGATTCTCCTCGCTCCAGAATTTCGACAGGATCTCCGGCACGCCCCAGGCAACGATCACGAAGAGCCCGATCAGCGGCACGTAGGTGTATCTGTCCGCCAGCGCCTGACCTCCCACTTGCACTAGGCCGATCACGGGGATCAGAGTGCCGACATACCACAGCCACCCCACCGCAAGAAAGGGATGCTTCTTTGCGGCTCTGATGACCAGTATTGATATGACCGCGAGGACTACAATCGCGGCTGCAATCTCCCATGCCGGCTGCTTCACGGGGTGAGGGTAGAACACCGCCAGGTTTGCCGGCCACAGCATCTTCAGAATATAGGCGACATAGGACACCAGCGCGTTCTCAAGCCGATATATGAATGGAAAAACCTTCACGGACATCACTGCGCCCTGATGTCTCTGCGCCAGAAAAGCGATTAGGCTCGATGCTCCCGAGAGTGCGAATAGCGGGACTTTCTCCCAGACGAGACTCCACCGCCACTCGCCGATCTTCACCCGGTTCAGCGGCCAGTAATCAAACAGCAGGAGTGCGAACGGAAGTGTGACCAGCATTGGCTTGGACATCAAGCCCAGGACGAAGGCCAGCACAATCAAGGCGTATCGGCTTCTGACAGGCTTCTCCACATAGTGGATGTACGCGAGCATCGTCAGCAGCCAGAACATCGTGCTGAGAACGTCCTTGCGCTCGGCGATCCATGCGACGGATTCGATATGCAGCGGATGGATCGCGAATAGTGCAGACACGAACGCGCTTTTCCAAAGCGAGCCGGTCATTTTGGTCAGAACCAGGAGAAGCAGGAGAACGTTCGCCACGTGGAAGATGATGTTCACGACGTGCATGCCCATTGGACGCAAGCCGAATATGGAGACATCCAGCATGTGCGACATCCACGTCAGCGGATGCCAGTTGGCGCCATGAACGCCCGTCAGCGACCAGACAAAGTTCTTGAATGTGAGGCCGGTGTTCACATGGTCGTTGAGCACGATGTATGGCGTGTCGTCGAACACAAAGGCGCCGATGACGGCCCGACCGAATACTATCAGAGTCCCCAGACCCAGTAGAAGCATGGCCCAGCGGAATTGGATTGACTTAACCGATGTTCCCATTGTACCCTCCGTACTAACTACATTATGGCTATAGGAAGCACCGAAGTCAATACCGCAAATCGCATCACGGCAGATTCCGGCAACAAGGCCGAGCCTGTAGGCTACCTAATAACCCAGCGGCAAGAACCTCTACAGAATACCAAGAGACCTCTTGACAAATTCCCGACGGCTGGTATACTGGCAGATGTGGACTCATGATATGAATGGAAACCCGAAGACCGGGGAACAAGATGACTTCTCCCGGCACATTCGACTATGATGTCAAGGGGAATATGCACAGCCATATTATCGATGGGGTTACCACCGAGTACACCTGGGACCTTCAGAACCGGATGACCCAGTGGGAGAAGACTAACGAGACCACCGAGACCTACCTCTACAACGCCGACGGCATGCGCGTAAGGAAGAGCCCTAGCGGTGGGACTCAGACGGATTTCTTGCTGGATATGGGCGAGATCGCGGAGGAGATCACCGGTGAGAACGTGGTCTCATCCGTTGGCTTAGACTTGGCCAGCAAGATAGATGGAGAAACCCGAACCATCTACCACGCCGACGGAATAGGGAGTACTCGGGCGATGACTGCCAGCAACGAGTTGGTCGCCCAAGCAGAAGTCTACGACGCATACGGCAATCGTCTCTCCACCGCCAGCCCTGCTCCTACGTTCGGCTTTGCCGGACAGTACAGGTATTATACAGATGCAACCAGTCTTCAGTATCTGAAGGCGAGATACTATGACCCGAACATCGGCAGGTTCATTTCGAGAGATTTGATGGGGTATAGAGGCGGAGTCAATGTATACGCCTACGCCCACGACAATCCGATTAACAATCTTGATCCATCAGGCCTGCGTGAGATTTGCTGGTGCAGTGACTTTGGTTATTACATGTGGGAACCATGGAAGCAAGACTTTCCAATAGGGCCGGTTTTTACCGACTGGATAATAGATGAGTGGGCGCCAGGCCCGGCACCGTCGATTTGGTGCTCAAGGCAGATGTCTCGTACGGCTAAAATCTGGCAAAAATGCCGTTGCTTTTCCACATGTTTGTTAAAGACTTATACGATAAAGCGGGAGAAATACGTCACCGAGTCAAGGGTGGAGATCTACAAGTGTGTAGACGAAGGCGGGAAGCCTGATCCCTACGAACCACCGTTGTTCGCTTTCCCGCGTTACGGGGCAGGAGATTGACGCAGATTGAACACAGTTACATTTGTCCTTCGGACTAGCCTCATCACATACGTTGCCAGCAACTATATGGGCCCAATAGTCGTGATGTTGACCGTGCGCAACCCCGAGAGAATGGGTGTTGCTCTCATCTATCAACTTGTAGTGGTACGTGTAGCAGCCTTCTTACTGACGGGCTTCGTGGTGGGAAGCAGGGTAACGCGCAGACCTGTCGCATGCGGTACCATAGTGGGCATACTGCTGGCGGTGGCTCTATTCCTTCTGGATGTGTTCACTCACTTCCTAGCCAAGGGTGGTAGAGTGAGCCACTTCACCCTGCAACCACTTTGGATTATCGGTTGCACTCTCCAAATTCCTGTTGCCATGCTTGGGGCATGGGCCGCTTCATGGCATAAGGTACGCGACCAATGAGGGACTCAAGCAGATGGTAGCTGGAAACAGAGGGGGCAAGAACGGCATAAGACCAGGCGTGATCGAAGATATCGCAAAGCCGAGTGGACCTCCGATCAATGCCCAAGTCGAGTACGGGTACGACGATCTCTACCAACTGGTTCATGAGGAGCGGACTGCCCCTAATCAAGGCGATGATCCCGGTGTCGCGTACGAATACAACTTCGCGTACGATGCCGCCGGGAACAGGACGGGCTGGGAGGTAATCGGAGGGACAACGACGACCTACGCCTACAATGCGGCGAATAAGATGACTTCTCCTGGCACGTTCACCTATGACGACAAGGGGAACATAACGCAGATTGTCTCCGGCGGCATCACAACCAACTACACCTGGGACCTCCAGAACCGGATGACCCAGTGGGAGAAGACTAACGAGACCACCGAGACCTACCTCTACAACGCCGACGGCATGAGGGTACGGAAGACTCCGAGTGGCGGAACCCAGACGGACTTTCTGCTGGATGGTACAGTGACGGTTGAGGAAATAGCAGGAAGCGACGATATTTCGTATGTCGCCCCGGGTGCTATCTGCCAGATATCGGGCTCCGTGCGGACGGTATACCACATGGATGGCATCGGTAGCACGAGGGCCACAAGTGACAGCAATCAGGAAGTTGCTCAAGCGGCGATTCACGATGCGTATGGCAATGTGCTAATCGCTCTTGGTGATCCTCCCAGGTTTGCATTTGCGGGGCACTATAGGTACTATTCCGATTCCACCGGACTGGATTACCTGAGAGCCAGGTACTACAGCCCAACGACAGGGCGCTTCGTCTCCCGCGATCCCATAGGGTACCACGGGGGGCTCAATCTCTATGCCTACGTAAGGAATAATCCCGTGAATTGGGTCGATCCGTTTGGCCTCGATGCCTGGACTGGCGAACCCCCACCGGAAGACATGGACTGCGCTAGTTTTAGTCCCAATACCAACTCCCGATCTGAATGTCGTAAACAAGCAAAGCAGAAGCATCTGGAGTGCAATGCTTGGCTTGGGGAGTGGGAAGACTACCTGAGAGGCACCGTGAATGGAACTTGCTTGATTGCATGCGCTCCTTACAAGTTGATTGGTGGTGTCTACATGGCATGCCTTGCGGCCTGCAAGACGGAGGGAGATATAGCCATAGAGCTAATGATGAAAGCGGCCCGCGGGAGGCTTAACGAGAATTATAAGCGCTGGCTGAAAATGTGCGATTCACTACCGTGTCCATGAACCCGACCCATGAGAGATGGGTTTGGCCCCGTCCGACGCATGTTGGAAAGAAGCAGGAGCATGGAACGACA
>DASRZD010000214.1:0-12140 GCA_035686805.1 Armatimonadota bacterium | reverse complement strand
GCGCTCAATCGGGTTGAGGATGCGCAGTATTTTCGCCGCCCGCGTACCATCCCCTCGACGTGCCAAGGCCATGGCGAACCACAGGGCGGCGTGAGTGTACTGACCTCCGTTCTCGCGCACCCCCGGAGGGTACCCCTTAATGTATCCGGGTGACGGATCCGATCTGTCAAAGGGAGGCGTTAAGAGCAACACCAGACCTTCATCCTCGCGAACGAGGTGTTTCCACGTTGATTCTAAAGCCCTATTCGCACGATCTGTGTCGGCGGCACCACTCAGACAAGCCCAAGATTGCGGCAGGGAATCAATCTTCGCCTCTTCATTCGCCGAAGAACCAAGCGGCGTGCCATCGTCGAAGGTCGCCCGAAGATACCACTCCCCATCCCATCCTGCTCGCTCGACATGCTGAATCAGCGCATTTCTATCTTGTTGATAGGACTGGCTTAGATCTGGCCGACCCAGTAGCTCAGACAACTCGGCCATACCCTGGAACACATCCACCATGAACCACGCCAGCCAAACGCTCTCCCCTTTGCCCCCGGCACCTACAAGGTTCATCCCATCGTTCCAGTCCCCTGTTCCTATCAGGGGTAAACCATGGGGCCCAAAAGTCATGCTACGCGTGACGGCGCGCCGGCAGTGCTCAAACAGCGTGGCGTGTTCAAGCGCGACCTCCGGTGTGAAGAACATTTCGTGCTGATCGCCTTCCAGCGTGGGCCCGTTGAGGAAGGGAACCTCTGTGTGCAAGATGTCCACATCGCCGGTCACCCGCATGTATTGAGCGACGACGTAGGGCAGCCACAGGGGGTCATCCGAGATCCGAGAGCGGACCCCCGCGCCGCTCGGTGGATGCCACCAGTGCTGGACATCGCCTTCCTTGAATTGACGGCTCGCCGCGAGCAGAATATGCTGGCGCACCAGCTTGGGATACGCGTATAGGAATGCCATAACATCCTGCAGTTGATCGCGGAAGCCGAATGCCCCGCCGGACTGGTAAAAGGCGGAACGTCCCCAGATCCGACAGCTCAGGCTTTGGTACAAGAGCCAACGGTTGATCAGGAAGTCCGCTGCCAACTCGGGGGTGTGCACTTCGATCGTGCCCAACAGATCATCCCACCACGCTTTCGTCTGGCTTAACGCGGTCTCGAGTGCCAAGCCTTCCCGGTAGACCAGAACCCACTTGTGGACCTCCTCCACCGACTCGGCCTGGCCCAACATGCACGTGATCTCAGCCCTCTCTCCAGGAGCTAGTTTAACCGTAACCCGCAGTGCCGCACACGGGTCGAATTCCGCTCCCGTCCGACGAGATAGCCCGGTCCGCTTCAACGCCGCCGGGCTACCCAGCGAGCCGTTGCGCCCAACGAAAACCGTACGGTCGCCGGTGTAAGACTCCGCAGGTGGGTTGATGGCCGCGAAGGCGATCCGCTCCCCGTACTCGGGGTGGTAGCGATTCCGAGCGATCAGGGCCTTGACTTCGTCATCCCAGTGGGTCACGACGTGCATCTGGGAGGATTCGCGGTTCTCGCCCAGTGTCCACTCCACATAGTACGTCACCGACAGTCTGCGACGCCGTGAGGAGTCGTTCCTCAACCGCAGACTCTGCAGCTTGATCGGCTCGCCCCCGTTCTCATCCACTGGAACGAAGACCGTCAGTTCCTGTTCGATCCCTTGACTGTTATGCTCGAAGACCGTATACCCTGCCCCATGCCTTGCCCGATAAGCGGTCTCTTCGCGGATCGGCGAGGGCGTCGGCGTCCAGTAGACACCGGTCTCCTCGTCCCGGATGTACACCGCCTCAGACGGTGGATCCATGACGGGGTCATTCGACCATTGCGTCAGGCGATTGCGCTGGCTGTTGCCATACCAGGTAAATCCAGACCCCGTTTCGCTGACCAATGTGCCGAGGGCGGGGTTGGCGATGACGTTCGCCCAGGGTGCAGGCGTGTGGGTGTTAGGACCGAGATAGATCGCGTATTCACGCCCATCCGGGGTAAAACCGCCCAGGCTGTTGAAGTAGGGCAGCTCCATGAAGGGCAGCAAAGCCGAAGGCTCCCGGGGAGCACGTTTCTTGGCCATGGGTTCCGACAGATCGGGAACCTCCACAGGCACGCCCTGGAGTAACATGCCGCGGGCCGCCACCAGCACCACACTCGCCGCGGCCATGAGTAGGGTCAGGTCTTCCTCCGGGATTTGATCCGCGCTGCGCAAGAAAATCCCACCAGGTTGATCCTTGCCCGTATACGTCGAATGTGCCTGGATTAGGCCCTCGAGTCGTTCACGCAACGGCTGCTCATAGCCGCTGGCCTCCTCGTTGAGGATCAGGAGGTCTGCCGTCAACCCGTGCATTCGCCAATAGGTATGCGCCTGGAGCATCTGACGGACCAGGCTGATATCCTGTGCCTCGCCAATGGTGATCAGGGCAATCGGCAAGTCGCCCGAGATTCCATAAGGCCATAAGCCGGCTTGGCCCTTACGGTTCTCCTCGATACGTTCGGCGGGAGGGCGCAAGAGCGGGTTGGGAAACAGCAGGTGGCTGGCGAGCTGCTGGAAGCGGCGAGCTTCGTCGGGCTGGATGCGAAGCAATCGCAGCTCAAGCTGGGCAGAAGCCGAGGCGAAATCCATCGCCCGATCGATTGCATGGAGATCGCTGTACTTACCCATCAGCGTCAAGACCTGCTGGCGTGTTTCGCCGGCGGCGAGAACCAAGGAAACCTGAACACGCCGGCCTGGACCGACAGTCAGGCCCTGGCGCAGGCTGAGGATCGGGTCCAGGACAAAACCCTGGCTGTTGCCAAGCTTCTGAAGGACCCCCATCGGATTCGCGAGCGTCCGTCCTCGGCCGATGAATGGGCGCCGGTCGGTCTCGAACTGCAAGGTTTCGTCCTCGGCGTGTTCAAGGGTAAGGCGGTGCGCAACATAAATGGGGGGGTCGTCTTTCGCGCGAGATCGGCGGCACGCGAGGAGCGCTTGATGTTCAGGCACCGCCTCGGTTTGGGTGAACAGCTTGTTGAAGGCCGGATGCTGCCGGTCTGCGTTGTGCGGAGCCAGGGAGAGTTCAACGTAGCTCGTCAGATTGAAACGGCGGGTCCGGAGGGACCGATTGATCAGGGTGACCCGCCGAATCTCAACGTCATCTTCCGGCGAGACGACGACCTCCGTTTCCGTTTGAATGCCGTTATCGGCGCGCCGGAACACGGCACGGTCGAGCGCGAAGGTGGCGGAGTACGCCTCAACCTTTCCGCCAACCGGGTGATACGTGTTGGACCATACTCGATCCGAGCCGGCCTCATGGATGTAGCAGAAGGTCCCCCACGGATCCTGAGTCCGATCCGACCTCCAGCGTGTGATCTCAAAGTTGCCCCACCGACTGTATCCCCCACCTGCGTTCGTGATCATCAAGCCATAGCGAGCATTGCAAAGGAGTTGGGTTTTGGGCATGCTCGTATGGGGGGTATCGAATTTGTTCACCGATGGTGCGACTTCGCCGACGCTCTCCGCCAAAGACATTCTCTCTCGCGTGGAGATGTGGTGCAGCGGAGACAGGGTCGGGATGCGTTCATGGAGCAGGGGCTCAACGGCACGCACGCGTGCGTCGGCATGAAAATGCCGCTGGATAGGATTGCCATGGAGGAAGTTGGTCAGCGACAGGAAACCCATGCCTTGATGATGCGTCATGTAGGCTTGTACGATCACCCCACGCTCGCCCTCACGACTTGGCTGACGGCTGAAGTCCACCGCTTCGTAATAGCCGTAATCGTCCAGCAGGCCCAGCCTAGCCAGTCGTTTCAGATTCTGCACGGTCTCTCTCGGCGCAACGCTGAGCGCCAGAAGGGTAGCATAGGGCGCAACGACGACCTTTTCCTGTAAGCCGCGCTTCAATCCGAGCTCCGGTACGCCAAAGGCCTTATATTGATAGGTCTTGTTGAGGTCCAGATCTCCAAAGGCAGACTCCGAGATCCCCCACGGTACACGGCGCTTGCGGCCGTAGGCAATGTGGATCGCCACCGCCTCCCTCGTTGCTTTATCCAGGAGCGAGTTCCCCTGGGAGCGTTGGAAAATCAGCGGCATCAGATATTCGAACAGGGTCCCGGTCCAACTGAGCAGCACTCGGCGCCGACCGATCGCACGGTAGGGTCGACTCATGGAGAACCAATGTTCAACTGGGATATCGCCCCGAGCGATGGCGATGAAACTTCCAAGCCGCGCCTCACTCGCCAAGAGGTCGTAGTAGGACCTATCCAAGCGGCCTTCGGAAACGTTGTAGCCGATTGAGAACAACCGTCGTTCTCGGTCATATAAGAAACGCATATTGAGCGATTCGGATAACTCGCGTACGTCGTGGATGAGCCGCTCGCCCAAACCCAGGATTTCGCCGGCCAGCCAGTTCGACTTTGCGAAGGCCTCCATGAGACGGTCAAGCCATTCGAAGAGGGGGGCTGCGGCTGAGGGAGCCTCCTCACGGATCGATTGGAGGATCGGAATACAGCCGATGCGCCCGTGGGCGAGATCGAGAAGCGAAGGCGCGTGATACAGACCTTGGCGGATGGCGAGCAGAGCGTCCACACCTAGCGGGGCGATCTCCTCTTCCGTTTTTTCATCGAGGATTTCGATCCAAGCGAGATAGCGATCCGTGATCCTTAGCCAGGCCGATACCTGCCCCTCCATCTGTCTGGTCCAATAAGCCTTTCCTGTTTCAACATCGGCGGACTCACGCGCCGCATCGGCTAGAGCCCTTACGCTACACTCCACCCGACGCAATAGGCGAAGGGCGTCGGCGATGCGAGTCGGCGGGGTTTCCCACGCGCGCATCAGTGCGTCGAGGGCGTGAGTATCCAGACCCGAAATGCCTTCCTGCTCGACCACCTGTTTCAGGATTTCCCCGGTATCCTGCAGGCCTTCAAAGGCTTTCCCATCCAAGACGGGGTTCTGAATCAGCTTGTCCAGCCCATGTTCCAGTGACCATAGGGCACCCAGCAGGTTTCCGCTGTCCACGGCGGACACGTAGCGAGGTTCCAGAGGGGTCAGGGTTTTAACATCGTACCAATTCAGCAGATGACCCTCATAGCGCTCCAGTTTGCCGATGGTCTCCATGGTATGGGCCAGCTTTTCGACGACCTGATCCACCGTCATATACCCGAAATCATGTGCGGCTAACGCGCTGAGCATCCAGAGACCGATGTTGGTCGGACTGGTACGCATCGCCAGTTGGTTCTGAGGGGAGACCTGGTAGTTGTCGGGTGGAAGCCAAGATGTATCATCGCCGACAAAGTCCGAGAAATAGCGCCAGGTTCGTCGTGCAACCATCCTCAGGAACCGCAGATCCTTTTCAGGCAGCAGGAGTTGCTTTTGCTTCGCCTGCGGTCGAAGGTTCAAGAGCCAACCGATCAGAGGCGATAGGAACCACAAGACGAGCCAGGGGCTGGCCATCGGAAGGCTGGATGGCATCCAGCGCTGCACCGCCCAACCCACGATCCCACTGAATAGGCTCGCCAGACCCAAAGAAGCTACAAACCATGGCTGCCGACGTGGGGCACGCCTATGGGTCACCTGGGCCGAAGTCCACTCGAGTAACCCACGGCGAGAGATGAGGCGGCGATACCAGACCCGCAGAATGGCATCCAGAGCCAGCCAGGCCTGGTGCACAAGTAACGCCGCATCAGCAACCGTCCGCAGCAGGTCGTGCGCCACCTTCGAGAAGGAGAAGTTCTTCAGCCCCTGGCGGGTAGTCGCCATGGTGAAGGGTTGCGACAAAGGGTGAAAGAGCAACTGCATGGCGACCACAAGCATAGAGATCCACCCCATCTGAGGAGAAGTCAGCCAGGAGGCTATGAGCAAGCCCAGGCTGGTCGTGGGTATCAGGCTCCGGCGCAAGTTGTCGAAAACCTTCCAACGGTCGAACCAGGAGAGCGGGTTTGGCACTCGCCGTCTTCCAGACTCGGGAACCCGCGGCAAAATCCAATCCGCGATTTGCCAATCACCGCGAATCCAACGATGTTGCCGGCGGGTGTAGCTCAGGTAGCTCTGTGGGAACTCATCATAGAGCTCAATATCACTGGCCAGGCCCACTCGGACGTGAGCGCCTTCAATCAAGTCATGGCTCAGCAACGACTCTTCAGGAAACCTCCCAGACAGCACCCGACTGAAGGCGCGCACATCATAGATACCCTTGCCATGGTAGGAGCCTTCACCGGCCAGATCCTGATTGACATCGGAAACGGCTTTGGTGTATGGGTCAATTCCGACCGCGTCTGCGAAGAGTCGGCTGAAAGGCGAGGCACTCGTGCTCGGAAGTGTTGGGCTCACGCACGGTTGGATGATGGTGTAAGAGCCGGCCAGGATCCTGCCTGCGGCATCGAAGCGCGGCTGGTTGAGAGGGTGTGCCAGGGTCTCGATCATCCTGCGGGCAGTACCGAGAGGCAGCTGTGTGTCGCTGTCTAACGTGATGACGAACCTCACATTGGACAGATGATCCGGGTCGCCGACATATACCATACGATCGGCATCTTCAGGTCGCGTTCCATCCATCAGACGATTGAGTTCTTCTATCTTCCCGCGTTTGCGTTCCCAACCGATGAATTTCTGCTCGGATTCACTCCAGGTGCGGTCCCGATGGAAAAGGAAGAAACGCTTACCACCATACCGATGGTTGAGAGCTTCGAGGCCCTCGGTCACAGTCTGGAGCAGTCTTTCATCGTCCTCACGATGCGCCTGATCCGAATCGGTGTAGTCCGTGAAGAGGCTGAAGAGCAGATTGCCTTCTTTGTTGGCCAGGTACCGGATTTCTAACTTCTCCACCTCTGTCCGGATCGTCTCCGCGTCCCCCAGAAACACGGGCACAACGACCAACGTTCGAAATGCGTCAGGAATGCTCGAAACCTCAAAATCCATCTTTGGAAGGGCTCGGGGTGGAAGGAGCCGCATGAGGAGGTAATTCAAAACCTCGAGCGCGAGTTGGCTGACAGGGATCAGCAAAAGGAGGGCGATTACAAGCCGGATCAAGGGCGCCTGTCCGCCCAGACCAAACAGGACGATCAGAGAGATAAATACAGCGGAGAAGAGGCTGAGCCCAAGAAAGTACACTGCAGAATGATGGCGATATAGCCACTGCAGGACGCGGAACCGCGGCGCCTCATGGCAGCGTATGAGGCGCGCAAGCTCGGGCCTTCCTTCGCCTATCAGATAGGTCCCGACGTGGATCCACCGGTCATCGTCCGTCGCTTTACTTGCGGCTTGCGTAGCGAGCTCGATGGCGCGTCGTACGACCTGGTCTTCCGCCTCACCGGACCGACGCGCGAGCTCTTCAATCGCACGACGATACCGATCGCGCGAGTCGAAATCCATCTTGGGATAGACCCCGGATGGATCGAGCCGAAGCAACCCCTCCACGCGGCTGAGTTGCTCGAAGATCCGTCTCCAATCCAACAGGGCGAGGTGTCGCAAGCTGGTAAATGCATTCCCGATCGATATCTGATCCTTTGTCTGGCGGTTTTGCTCACGCAGGTTAAGCTCGCTCAGGGGCTTGCGGTAAATGCGTTCCAGCCAGCTCTGGACCGGCACTAACACGGCGTCTTCGTCGTAGAGATGATCGACCAGTTGAGAAGCGAAGTAGGGGCTCGGGCCGGGTTGGGTTGCAGCAAGTTCTGCCAGGATAGAGAAGAGCTGGTTGGGATCTCGCCGGTTGGCCGTAATGAGCCTGTTCACCCAGAAGTCGGCGATCTCATGTTCCCGTAGCTCGGTCAGAGCGGAGGCGGCGAGATCCTGGATGCTCTCAATCAACGCGATGCGCAGCATCTGGGGGACAGCCCAGAGTTCGCCAATCGTCAGCGTGCGCACGGATTGATAGGCCTCAATAAATGCAAGGATGTTTTCCGGGTCCAGGCGCAATTCAGTATAGGAGACGAGTTCCTTCGCCAGGCCGTAGATGCGCGGCAGGCCCCGGCAGGGCTCATTGGCGAGTGCCGGCAGCTCCTGGTAAAAACGCCGGGGAAGGTTCAGCTGAACGTCGCGGGCGTTGCTCTCGATAACGTGCTCATTATCGAGGATCCACTCGGTGGTCGGAGGCGTACCCTGTTCCAGTCGACTCGCTTCGGAGAGATCCGAGCATACCTGATGGATCCATTGGTGGGCGTTTTTGACCCGCCTTAGCAGCTCAGCGTTCCGCCGCGGCCTTGGGTCCACTTCCTGGTCCATGGCCAGGCGCTGGGCATGCTCCTGGATCTGCGTCGGAGAGAGCGGCACCCCAGGGCTTCGAACATCTCCAATTGGATTCTCGCGCTTCGGATGCAGGGCGAAGACTGCGGGCGGGATGTCGCCGCTTTCTCGAAGTACCGCCACTGGGAACCGCAGTGTTTCAATCGGCCCCTGGAGGATCAGGACGGTCTCCTCGGACACCAACCAACGTGTTTGATCCTCAAGCAGCCTTCGTTCGACACCGTACTTCGATCGTCGTATCCATACTCCACCGAAGAGGGTTCCGATCAATCCACCTGCAAAGATCGAAACCGGGGTAAAGAGGCTTCCGCTCAGAATCGGCACCGGCCAGTGAAGGACCAGGGATGCAACGCCGGCGAGGCCTCCGAAAAGAATGGCGGTCAAGGTCACCCCGAGAGCACGGCGCCAAAGGAAGGGGTCCCCTATGTGTACATCTCCGTCCGCGGTCTTGTGCACCCATGCGGCGCGGCGGAAGCCCCTTCTCTGCAGCTCCCGTAGAGCTCTGCGAGCTTCATCTCGTTCTGCGAAGTAGCCTATGAGGGTGCCTGCTTCCATATTTATACTTGCCTTTGATAATTCTTGCTGAGGTTACCTGGCCGAAGGCGTCAAAGGCCTGTCCAATATTTTCCTCTGTTACATTTTAGGATAGATTTCCAACATAAATACTCATAGTCCGTCTTCATTATTTAGAATTCTTTTAGTAATCGAGAAAACTTTTAGTTTATCGGCCCGGCTTGAATGTTTCAACTTCGATAAGGCCTTATCCTCAATCTGTCGGATCCGCTCCCGGGAAAGATCAAAGTCCTGCCCCACCTCTTCAAGGGCGTGGTCCTTCTTCTCTTCGATCCCGAACCGCATCCTCAGAATCTTCTCTTCTCTTTTGGTCAGAGTGGAGAGGTCTTTTTGAATCTGCTTCGTCATATTGGAGTTTATCGCTGCTTCCTGAGGGGAGATCATCTCTTTATCCTCAATGAGATCCCCTAAGCGGATATCTTCCTCTCCACCGATAGGGGTTTCAATCGAAATGGGCTTTTTAGTGATCTTCAAAATCCTCTGTATCTTTTCCAGGGACATCCCGATTTTTTCGGCGATTTCTTCCAGGGTGGGCTCCCTCCCATTCTCCCGAACTAGGGTTTGAGAGGTTCGGTTCAGTTTGTTACTGATCTCGATCATGTGGACAGGGAGGCGAATGGTCCGGGCTTGATCGGCAATGGCTCGAGTCATGGCTTCCCGAATCAATGATAAGAGCTCGCTTTTTGTGGACCGAAGTATAGGGGATTAGCCCTTGTGTGTCAATGATGGAAAAGGCGGCTGGAAAAGGCGGCTTATGATGTGGTGGTTATCCCCTTTCAGCTGAGAATAGAGCGAGGGGGTAAGGTAGTGAAAAGCGGGGAGAGAGGTGGCGCTGGGGCCATTTATTCGTGCAAGGGGTGCCAATCGGGTGGAAAGAGGCTATACTCCTCCGCTGAACTCACTTTCTCTCCGAGTCCCGCTTATTGTGGGATACGAGCGGGAGGCGCCTGTGTGAAATCAGGCGGGGTAGGCCTCGGGATACTTGCCTGCCGGCTATGCATAGGTAGGTTCAGGGTCAACATAAAGCCACTCGTTCGACCTAGAGGCTCTCGACAGGTTATCGGACACGGGGAGCTGGGGAGTGGTGTAGTCAATGCTGTATTCGCGGGGCTTTGGCGGCCCTGTGGCTCTGGGCGGGGGCCCGGCCTTTACCCGCCAGAAGTACGGCTGGTTAATTTCCCGTAAACCCAGGTGCTTGACGATCTTTATTACCTGCCCGCCATTACCCTTGACAGCCTATCATCAGTTTGATCACTCTTACCATTTTCAGAGGTTCGTAATTAACTCATGTCATGCATAGGCGAGGCAGGCGGGTGACCTCCTCGTCCTCTATCAAACTGATTACTTTCATCTTTCCGGAACATTTCGGGCAAGCCAGAGGGCCAACCTAATAGATTGTCTGGATTAATCCGCGGATCAATCTGGCCCAGTTCTTTCGATATTCTTTTGAGTCTTTATCCGGTTCAAGGATACAAGGTATCCATTCATCCTGGTCTTGTTTTTTCCGTTTTCCTCGGGATACATTACTGAAGTACCCATAGTATCTTACCATCTGCTCGCCCTTGTCAGGCACATGGGCGCACATGGCAGCCAACCACTCAAGGGCATCGAATATTTTCTCGTTTTCTCCGTCTTTCGACCGGTAAAAGACCTTGAATTCCTCTGGAATATAGTTGTATCCGACCAAGAGAATGTTGTCTACCCTGTTGTTACTTCACAGTATCTTTTCTCATAAACGGTGTAAACAAATCAATTGGTATCGGGAAGAGGGTATGTGAGTTGCCCTCAGCTGCTACCTCCCTCAGGGTTTGGAGGTACCGTAACTGGAGGGCGCACGGAAAATCCTGTATCAGCTGTGCTGCCTCCTTTAACTTGCCAGCGGCTTGAAACTCGCCCTCGGCATTGATGACCTTTGCCCTCCGTTCCCTTTCAGCCTCCGCCTGCTTGGCCATGGCCCGCTGCATCTCCTGGGGAAGGTCAATGTGTTTTACCTCTACCGTGGAGACCTTAATCCCCCATGGGTCAGTGCTCTTGTCGAGTATCTCCTGCAACCTGGTATTTATCCTATCCCGCTCTATTAAAAGCTCATCCAACTCTACCTGCCCGCACACACTTCTCAACGTGGTTTGGGCGAGCTGGGAGGTAGCAAAAACGTAATTCTGTACCTCGATAACGGCATTGTTGGGATCCATAACCCTGAAATAGATAACCGCATTCACCTTGACGGACACATTATCCTTGGTAATCACATCCTGGGGAGGCACATCCATCGTCACCAGGCGAAGACTCACCTTGACCAGTCTATCAATAATCGGGATAATGATAACAATGCCAGGTCCCTTGGGCCTTTCCAATACCCTCCCTAACCGGAAGATAACACCTCGCTCATACTCTCTCAGCACCTTGATTGCCGCGCTCAGAAAGACTATCAGCAAGATTACGGCCAGAATATAGAACATAGTAACCTCCTCCATTCTCTAAGTATCATGCGCTGGCGAATCCATCCCTTCAGGGCCGGTTACGCCATGCGAGCGCCGGTAATGTGCCCTATCAGAATTAGATGCCTGAAGCCTCTTTTGCTCAACTACTCTAAAATCTCGAGGATAGATCGCTTTTTTATCTTTTTTGAGGCCGCACCGAGTATCGTTCTCAGCGCACTGGCGGTTCTTCCTTGCCTGCCGATTATCTTACCCAAATCCTCTTTGGCGACCCGCAGCTCAATCACGGAGGTCTGCGCTCCCTCTAGTTCTGTGACCACGACCTCCTCCGGCTTATCCACGAGTGCCTTTGCCAGGTATGCAACCAAATCCTTCATCTCAGGTCACCCCCTGTTTGCCTTCGCCACCACGTCACGTCAACGTGCCGTTGAGGGAAGTTTCACTAAAATCCTCGCTTGCTTCCTGCAACCGCGCCCAAGCGCCAACACCCTCGTGGTGGACAGTGTAGATTCCATCCCCTGATTGTGATCTTCCCCCTGATCGGCCTTGTCCCAGAGACTCTGAGGCTGTCTACCTTTTTCCCTTCCGCTCAAAGCATACAGAAGACTTGTCATGGTCATCTTATTGGGCAGGAAGGTTGAGCTGTTACTCTATTACCTCCGAATATCTCTTAGTAGGAGTTCCGCCCACCACCTCGCATTTATCCACCTCGAAGCCTTTCGGAGCTAGAGCGAGCCTCACTAACCTTAAGCATTTCTCCCTTCAACACGGTGCCGTTAAGGCCGTTGCTTGCGAACTTGGCCTCAGCTCTAACGGGCATCTCCACAAAGCCGAATCCCCATTCGCCACTATACCCGTCCTTAACAATCTTGACGGATTCAACCCGCCCGAAGGCCTCAAAAGCCTGCTGCAGGTCCTCTT